>JAGSYM010000323.1 GCA_018262395.1 Nitrospirota bacterium
TATATTTTATTAAATTGTTAAAAAATCATGCACAACGCATTGAAATTATTAAATATATGAAAAGTTTGAAAAAATCTGAGTAGTGCTCATTTACTTATTGAGAAACTCGGAAATGATTTCAAATAATTGGCATCAAAATTGTACTATCTCAATAATAGCAATTAGGATGTCAGTGATCTCAAAGGATCAACCTCAACATCTTATAATGAGGGAGGCTATGGATAATTCAATTCTAGTCATCTGCAATGAACAAGATACACTGGATGTCCTGAATAGAGAGTTGGCTGATTCTCGTTATAGTATCCAACTCGAAAATGATATCACAAGAGCGGCTGAATTTTCAGTAAAGGGTGAGAAATACAACATTGCAATTCTTTGCATGTTGCCCTCGAATGTGAAAAGCATGCTCGTATTATTGGAATTATTCAAACATAAACGCCCAGATATAAATTGTATTATGCTCTTAGGGATGAATGACGCGGACATTGTTTCTGGATGTCTAATGAATGGTGCAGCGGCAGTTCTCACGCCGCCATTCACCGGGAAAGAAATCATTGCTGCGATAACAGATGTCACTCAGGGCCATAGCGAAAAGAAGGATTTGATCAGGATTCTGATCTTGGAGGACGATCCGGTCAGCGGAAAGTTGTTAACAAACTATCTTGAACCCTATGGTATTTGTGATCTTGTTACGGACGGTAGAAGTGCAGTTGAATTCTTTCATAAGGCGATCCGTGCGGATGATGGTTATCAGCTTATTTTTGTTGATATTATGGTTCCAGAAATTCAAGGCCATGACGTTCTGCGACTGATCCGAGAAACGGAACAAAAAGAGGAAATTCCCTCTGAAAAAAGAGCAAAAGTTATAATGACCACCTCATTGAGTGATGCAGAAAACATCATTGATTCATTCAAGGCTGCTTGTGATTCGTATTTAATCAAACCCATCCGGAAAGCTAAGCTGATCAATGAAATTAAATCACTCGGGCTCTTAAAGGGCTATGAAGACAAGATGCAGTGACCTACCTACGGGGTGTCGAAGCAGTGGATGTACTTCATTATGATGAATGCGCCGAAGACGGGCAAGCCACGATCCACGCTGGATATTATCAGGGAGTTTTCGGTCAGCAATGGAGCCGCGCCACAAGGGGAGATCTGAGGCAAGACCGGTTGACGACGCATTAGGAGAAAAAGCAGGGTCAGAACTGGCCCTGCTTTTTTGCATATTTCAAACGTTAATTTGCAGTCCTCACCGGATGTCATGACCATGGCTTTGTAGGTAAAAGAAAGAATTACGCAAGAACCGTACGAACCCAAAAAGATTCATCGAGCGCATTTATCAAGTTTTTGCCATTCCGCGAACAGGGTTTCACATTCTGATAACCGTTTTTGAAAAACAATGACTCTCTCTATGAGTCGAGTGAATTCGGCGTTTTTGACATGAAAGTAATCTTGATGTGCACGCACCAAATCACCCCGGTCAATCAACACTTTTCTATTGTTCGATTCGTAGAACGATTGTGCCATCGTTTGCGACTTGTCAGGTATTATTAGAGAAGGATCACTTGTATCCTTCCTGCAATTCAGAGAGTCTCACGTTGATTGCCGTAAACCCATATTTGCTTTTCAGGAGGTCTATGCATACCCTCACACCTCTACAGATCGAGCTAGGATCGGAATCTTGAAGGGAACCGGAAAGGAAAAGCACATTCTCACCATCATCCGTTTGTTGATACGTTTGTTGGTAGAGCTGTTAAGGATTATATGAAATAAGCGATATTCGCTTGGTTTTAGCTCTATGCCCATTTATTGAGCAATTCTAAATACTGAATGATTTTAGCCAATTATCGTATATTTTTGTACGCTGTGGACGAATTATGTGCAGAAGAGTTATTTTCTAACCCTTCTTTTTTATTGAGAATACAAAAATCTCCTCTCTCTTTATTACCATTTGAAAACTGTAGGCGAGTCATTCCCTAGAACCCAGATTATTAGGAAATTCACGAAATACAACCGCCTAATACCACGACCATCCACCCATATGCTTGACCCTGTCCACCGTCGCCAGGTCTGCTTTGAATGGGATCTCCGGCGCAATCGGCAAGGGTAGATCATGGATTCCACGGAATGGGGTATCCTTCAGCTTGAGATTGTACGCCATGACCATCAGGGTCTCAAGGTTGACGGTGTCCTGGCAATTGTAGGCAAGAAGGGTCTCCAGAGCTTTTTCATCTTTTTTATCTTTGAATTCCTGCCATAGAATCGGTGCATGATAACCATCCAGTCCCGACAGTTCGTTTCGATCAATCCCTGCCTTTCTTTCGCATCCCTTGAGCCCGCCGCTGAACCCAACGCTTTTCAGCAAGTATCTGAGGTCTATATGAACCTGATTTAGCTCTATGCCCAGGTCTGATTCGATAACGGGAACATCAAAACATTTTCCATTGTAGGTGCAGATGACATCATATTTATAAATATCATCTTTGAACCGTTCGAGATTCTGACCCTGAACATAGGTATAAACAGACATACCATCATACAAAGCAATCGTGGTGATCTCACCTTCCAGACCGGTGGTTTCGATGTCCAAGTAGGCTATCCGATCCCTGAAGTCCTTGAATAGCCTCCAGCACTGGTTGGATGGAAGTCTTTGGCCAAAGTAGTGCGGATCTCTTGCTTCAAGGTGCTGCACTGACTCCTCAATGGCGGCTGTCAGAGTCTCCCGTTTCTTTCTGGACAGTATGACAGGCTGGTTATCGAGAAGATCCTTCCATGACAGGATCCCGGCATTCCAGAGTCTTCTCTCCGTCGTAGAGCCGAAACCGCGTATATGATGAAAGGTGTTTTTGAGCATTGATTGTCTCCTGCTTCTGGTTGAGTCTAATCCATGTGTTGGGAGTATTGCCATAGTAAAGAATGAAAGACCACCCCAGCAGATGAAGATTACACGGTGGTCTTTCCCCCGCTACTCAAAAGTCGAGATCTGAAAAGAGGGTGCCTCTGTTCTCCTCGATAGGCTGTGATGAACCGTTATGCTTATTCCATATATTGATAACCTCGGATCCCAATTTGCGCGCCCCTCTATAAAGCTGAACTCCGAGCATTCTCTGATCGAATTCACTCATGCCGTTAAGTTTAAAGATAGGAACACCGTCTCCCGGAATGCAAATGCGCGACTTTTCCCCATCTCGGTAAAATGTCGGTGACCGATGAGGTGTACAGTAGATGGAATGATCCCTGATATAACGCATCCACAACTCAAAAAAGAACGCTGAGTTTTTGTCATCTGAAATAATGTAGGTGATTCCATCATCGTCCCATTTCACACGGATATGCATTTGATCAGATATTTTTAGTTGCATGGATTCCGAGCATTGTAAATCTTCTAAATGATAGAACTTCGCTGACAGACATGGACTGAAATGCAGCGCCCAGAATGCCATCCTCTGTATATCCCATTTGCTGGGCAGACGGTTAAATGCTCTAGATTTACGATCCGTTATATATTCTTTACGCTTTGAAAAATGAGGTAGCAACCTGATCCCCTCCTTGCAATCAGTGTATTCGATTACTGAAAAGGGTAACCCAATCATGTTGCAGCGCTCTGCCATCATGCATACGTAATATTGCTCGGGGGTATATTGTTTTAAAATCGGTTCGTCTTCATATGGATCTCCGCCTCCCTCACAAATTATCAACTTGTGATCTGATTCGGAACCTGCGCCATATAAGCAATCCATGAGTTGTTCCACTGTAGACTGTGACTGAATAGCGTCTACGTGTACAGTGTATTTCTGCTTTGTGTGGATATCGAACACAATGCGATTATTACCGTATGCATGATAGCTTACCACCCCATCATAATCTAATTTTTTCTCTTCGAGGAATGTATGCGTTAAATTGATATATAGCCCGATCGTTCTCAATATTTCATTTGTCATTAAAGCATTCATGTTAATCTCCTTTGCTCTGTTGGATCCTGTTATTTGTGCTTTTCAACCTCTCCTGAATCGCCTCCCGTATGACCTCGGACATGCTGATCTCTCCCTTCTCCGCGATTTCGTAGATTTGCTTGAACATCTCGTCGGGCAGGGTCACAGAAACAGGTCTCGTGTAGAATCTCTTTTTCAAGGTTCTCACCTCCTTTCTATTTGGTTGTAATGGGAATTTGGATTATGGTGCGGATTTGAATGGATCACTGAACGGTATTACTGCATCTCTATCACCTCCACATCATTATCTGTTACCTTCAGGTTGTATAAATAATCGCAGTCGCAATACAGCTCTCCATACTTCGCTCTGAATATTGTATGAGCGAGAAACCAATCCATTCCCTGCAGCTTGCAGAAGTTGATAAAATGCTTATAAAGCTTGCGATAAGAACTATCAAATAGATCATAACCGCATGCCCAAGGACGTTCTCCCGTCTCCAGTTGAGGCATATT
>JAGSYM010000324.1 GCA_018262395.1 Nitrospirota bacterium
ATCGCAATAAGTTCCTGATTGCGTGACGCCTGCCCAAAGATGAAAAGACAGCTGAGCAGGAGCGACATCGGAAGAAGGTACTGAAGATATTTCGGCATGACCAGAAGCATATAGTGCATTATGCTCAGTAACGATAGTTTACCCGGCGAGAAATTATCGATCTTGTCCACAAGATCGAGGAGGCTGAATATCAGCGCGAGGCCAAAGACAATAATTCCGAGCAGCTTCAGGTATTCCCTCATGTAGAATCTCTGCACAATCTTCATCTGCGGCTCTCTCTTCTGAAAACAAGCAGGGCGGCTATCCCGAGAATAACTGTCGCAATCCATGCACCGATCTCGTGCGGTATTTTTCCTGCTCTGACGAGATTCTCACTGTAGATGAGGAGCATATAGTACGCGGTAAAGACCGCCAGTCCAATTGTCAGGCCACCGAGCCTGCCGGACTTTCCGGCGGTCATGGCTAACGGCGGTCCAAAAAAAATAAGGATTATGCACATGAGGGGAACTGAAAACCTCCGGTACAGTTCGAAGTACAGGGGAAGGATCCGGCGGCTCTCTCCTTTGCCGATCTCCTGAATAAGTTCGTAGGGTGTAAGCTCTGCCTTCCTCTGGATGGTTGGCCCGGATTCGAGTCTCAGCGTCATATTATATTTTTTGAAAAATACTTCGGTTGTACTCTCCCCCGTAACCATATTGATATAACCGTCTCTCAGGAAAAGATTCATCGTGAGGCCGTCCTGAACCGCAATAACGCCTTCTCTGGCCATCAGGACTCTCGGTTCCTGACTATTTCTGTTGTCATACAGGAAAATTTCTCTCACCGTATTATCAGATGGCTTCTCTTTAACGAGAATGAGGATATCCTTAAACGCGGTATTAAACCTCCCCTCTTCAATAGCAAGCGGGGTCCGTTTCTTGATGATATTCATCGTCTCCTCCCTGAGTTTCATCGTGCTTTTCGGACCGATGTAGAAACTGACCGCAATATTCACCAGGAAACAAAACATACCGAGCACTGCAACAGGTGCCGAGATTCCCTTGAAATCCATTCCGCTCATTTTCATGATTACCAACTCGTTGTCCATGTTCAGGCGGCCATAGACGAGAAGCGTCGAAAGCAGAAATGCCATCGGGATAGTAAGGAGCAATAGCTGTGGTTGGAGGTACAGAATGAGTTTTGCCATATCAATGACTGAAATACCGACGCCGGAAAGAACCCTGCTCAATCTCAGCAGTTTCTCCGTCATCAGGATGAAATTCAGAGAAGCGAGGCTGAGGATAAAGGTGAGGATCAATTCTTTCAGTACTGATCTGTGAAGTATCTTCATTGATAATAAATTTCACTATTGTAGCATAATCTGCCGGGCACCCTTTTTCATAACGGTAAGCCAGTATTCATGGTATTATTTACATGACTGGCATTCTTAAAAAGGGTGAGGAAATGAGATGAAAGAAGCCGTGAAGAAAGTATCCGGGAAAGCAGGGCTGCCTCCGGGAACACTCGTGCACATAGGGGAAAAGAAGAGTGAAAAGGTCGGTATTACTGTCATGGAATACAACGAAGGAGAATGCAGGGAGAGAAAACTTGCGTCACTGAACGAATTTGTTCCCTCTCAGGACAAAGCCACGATTACCTGGATCAACATAGACGGGCTTCATCAGATGGAGGTCATGGAAACGATCGGAAGGCTCTTCCATCTGCATCCGCTGACACTTGAAGATATTGTCAACACAAACCAATACCCAAAACTTGAGGATTACCGGGACTATCTCTTTATCGTCCTGAAGATGCTCTACTATCATGAACAGAAGAATTTCATAGAATCAGAGCAGGTGAGTCTCTGCCTCTGTTCAAATGCCGTCATATCTTTCCAGGAAGAACCAGGGAAAGATCTCTTTGATCCTGTCAGGGAGAGGATCAAAAGCGGCAAAGGCAGGATCAGAACGATGGGTGCCGATTACCTGATATATTCCCTCATTGATGCCGTCGTTGACAGCTATTTCATTATTCTGGAAAAACTCGGGGAAAGGATAGCAGTTTTTGAGGAACGGGTGATGAACGAACCAACTCAAAAGTTCCTGCATGAAATTCATGCTGTGAAGCGGGAGATGATTTTCCTGCGCAAATCGATCTGGCCTCTCCGTGAAGTGGTCAGGAGTCTTGAACGCGGGGACTCGCTCTTGATTCAGGATTCAGTGCACATTTACCTCAGGGATGTTTACGATCACACAATCAGGATAATCGAAACAATAGAGTCTTATCGCGACATCCTCGCGAGCATCCTCGACATATACCTCTCGAGCGTCAGTAACAGGATCAATGCGGTTATGAAGGTTTTGACCATTATCGCAACGATCTTCATGCCGCTCACCTTTATTGCCGGTATCTATGGAATGAATTTCAGGCACATGCCGGAGCTTGAGTGGCGCTGGGGTTACCCTTTGATTCTGCTCGGAATGGCGTCTTTGGGCATATCAATGCTGCTATTTTTCAGGAGAAAAAAATGGTTGTAGTTGCTCACAAACGATACTGCGAATTTTGTCAGTGAGGAAACGCTATCAGGCTGCTGAAAAAAGTATGAGTCATTCATCCCGAACTTGTTNNNNAGATGCTGAAACGAGTTCAGCATGACAACATGTCCTGATCTGGACTTTTTCAGCGGTACGCTATTTCATCAAATGTTTTGCGATATAAATACGCACAGAACAGGCACAGAAAGAAACACCGCCAAAAAGGATGGAAAATTTACAGTCTAACGGATCTTTCATTAAGCAAATTACGAAAGATTCCAATCCGATATCCTTCGCCTTGCAAAGATTGCTGAAGTTCGACTTATAACACGAAAAATCCTTCGGACACGCGCATCCGCTTATCATTTCCTGTATCTGAATATCTACGGTCTTTTCTAAGGTATCCATTCTGTTTTCCACTTAAAAATATGCTTTATACTCTAATTATAATAAATATACTACTATTTTAACAAGATTTTATGTGTTAATTATGAACAATGCCGGCATATTGCCGGCATTGTTCATATGTTCTGCGGTTTTTATTGTATCTGGAAGGATGTTTCTTTTGAGTCGCTTACGGTTGGACCTTGAACAGTCATGACGACACTATATTTGCCTTTTTTGGCATCCGTTGGCAGTGTCAGAGGAATGCTGGAGGAATAGGTTCCGTCGCTGCGTGAAACACTGATCTGAGGTTTGCCGAACATTTCGCCCTGGTACCTGATCTCGCGGGTTTCGGTAATCTCCAATTCCTTTCCGGTAGAAACACCAAGCACCGCATAGGTCATCTTCATCTCTACCTTATCTCCCGGTTTAGCCACGGAAGGGCTGATAGAAACGTC
>JAGSYM010000047.1 GCA_018262395.1 Nitrospirota bacterium
AAGGATTCCTGTGTAATGTTTTTCGCAGCAATCTCACATGCTTTTCCGAGTCCGATAATGGAAGCAACATTTTCGGTTCCTGCCCTCCTCCCTCGTTCCTGATGACCACCTATCATATAAGGATAAAACCTTGTTCCCTTCCGCACAAAAAGCACACCTATGCCTTTGGGAGCATGCAACTTGTGGCCTGACAGCGACAACATATCAACGGGGAGTGTTTTTGTATCAATCGGTATTTTCCCCGCTGCCTGAACCGCGTCAGTATGGAATACTATCCGCCTCTCTTTGAGCACGGTGCCGATGTCAGAAATCGGGAATACATTTCCCACTTCATTGTTTGCATACATGACCGTAACGAGAGCGGTATTATCATCGATCGCCTTTAAGAGTTCATCAATGTTCAATTGACCGTTATTATTGACGGTCAGAAAAGTAATCCGGTAGCCTTTTCGTGCGAGATGCTTGCAGAAATTCAGAATGGCAGGATGCTCCACCCGCGTTGTGATGATATGCCTCTTCTGCGGAAATGATTCCACCGCACTTATAATCGCCGTGTTGTCACTTTCTGTGCCGCAGCTTGTGAATATGATCTCTTCCGGTTCAGCGCCGATGAGGTGCGCAACCTTTGCGCGTGCTTCTTCAACTTTTCTGTGAAGCTGGCCGCCGAAGGTATGCATACTCGAAGGATTGCCGTAATACTCCCTGAGATAGGGGAGCATCTCCTCAAGGACCTCCGGTGCTACCTGCGTTGTTGCATTATTATCAAGATAGATAGTCTTCATGGGGCCTCAACGACAATATCATCGCTTACCAGTTCCCTCAGTTTTTCCTGGATACCATTGACTGTTACGCCCGACATGACACACCCGGTACACATGCCCCGGAGGGCAATAGTTACTGTCTTACCTTCAATGTCAATGATCTCTAAATCACCTCCGTCAGCCTGCAAACCCGGCCTGATTTCCCTTTCGATAATTTCCTGAATAAGAGCGATCTTCTGGAGGTTCGTCAGCTTTTTCGGTTTTTCCGGTTTCTCCGGAATTTTCAAAGACCATAAATCCTTCAGTATTGCTTCAATATCACCCCTGCATTCACCGCACCCTCCTCCCGCCTTTGTATAGTCGGTTATTTCTTCTACGGTCGTGAGGTGATTTTCCATTGCCACTTTTCTGATCTTTTCTTCTGTTACGTTAAAACATTTACAGAGAATCTTCCCCTCTTCCTCAACAACAATCGGGATTCCGCGGTAATTGGCAACAGCAGCTTCAAGAGCTTCCCTTCCCATCACCGAGCAATGCATTTTTTCCTGTGGCAGTCCTCCGAGAAATTCCGCAATATCCTGGTTTGATATCCGGAGTGCTTCATCAACAGACTTTCCCTTAATAAGTTCAGTGAGAGCTGATGAGCTTGCGATAGCACTCGCACACCCGAAGGTTTGAAATTTCGCATCACTGATTTTGTTCGTCTCTCTGTCTATTCTGAGAGTTAATCTTAATGCATCGCCACAGACTATGCTGCCCACTTCTCCGACAGCATCCGGGTTCTCAATCTCCCCGATATTTTTCGGTTGCAGAAAGAATTCTTTGACCTTCTCGGTATATTCCCACATGCTTAATTTAATCAGAGGGCGCGAGAAAATGTCAATTTTATTCAGTGGAAAATTAAGGAGTTATCGTATTTTGAAGCCTCATTAAATACTGGAATATCATTTCACTTCTGGTATAATGATTACAATTTTTAAAAAAGGAAATTCGTCGGATTTCATTTATTCCGATAAATCTATCTCAAAAAAGGAGGACAGAAAGATGGCGTATTACATTATTTTAAGTACACTCACGGATGAAGGAAGAAAGACAATCAAGGAGAACCCGAAAAGGATCCTTGAGGTGAATAAGGAACTTGAAAAGATGGGGATTAAGGTGAAGGAGCAGTTCGCAGTCCTTGGACCCTATGACTTTGTGAATATCGTAGAGGCCGCCGATAACTCTGCGATTATGAAAATGTCCGTAGAACTGGGAGCACGGGGTTCAATCCAGCTTCTGACCCTTGCAGCAATACCCATTGAGGATTTCATAAAGAAGATTAAATAGAGCACTTTCATCAAGGATGGACGATATAATTTGTCATTCCACGACGTGATCGGGGAATCCATGCTTCGACAGGCTCACCATGACATATTGTCATCCTGAGCTTGTCGAATGGATAGATTGGGAGCCTACCCCGTACTTGATACGGGGGTCAAGTCCGATGCGGATCTCCGCGAGGAGTCGCTCCGACCGGACAATGACAAAATAAGATTTTACTGACTTCAAGCATAGTCATGGTTGTTGAGGGAATCCCCCCAGCCTTCATTCAGAGGCGAGGCTGGGTGAAAGGTTTTGCATATGAAAATATGTGCGTTATGCAGCCAGCAGATTGATATCGATTCCTATTTTTCGAGGAAATCGTCGTGCCCCAAATGTAGCGGAGACCTTCATATCTGCCTGAACTGTACGTTCTATTCCGAGAAGAGCCATAACAAATGCCTTGAGCCAAAGGCAGAATTCCAGAGAACACGGGATAAAGCGAACTACTGCGACTTTTTTGCTTTTAAGGAGTCTTCTGCAACATCCTCCGGCAGGGAGAAAGACGAGGCATTGCGAAAATTAGAGGATTTATTTAAGAAACCATGAAGTTCTGATCCTCTCTTTTCCTCCTAACATTTATTTATTGGCTCATCCTGCGATTTTTTCTCATTTCATGAATCTTCAGCAATCTTGTCAGGAGGAAATGTCGCTCCCGCAGTCGAAGCATCAAGTAAAATGGAGATTCCATCAGGATGGAAACAAATTCTTTTGCCGTCTTGTCTTTCATACAATCACTTCCTTGATTCTATTTTCTGAATTCCCAGTCCCTGGTTCAATCCTACCCGGGTAGGGGCTCCAAAAAATCTTGCAGTGCAGGACAGCAGTTCAATAATACTGGAGACAGTCACAGGCAGGAAAAAGCCCGATAGTTCGCCACAGCGAATCCTTAGGGGCAGAGAGTACTGTTTCGACAGGAAAAAAAGGGCGAGGGATCTGCCTCGCCCTTTGAAATTGATGAGATAAAATCTTGATCCCTACTTCTTATGGGTAGCCCTCATTGTTGCTGCCAACTCTTTGATCTCCCCGAGGTCCTTCACCATCATCGCCCAACCGTACCAATAGGCATAATCAGGGTTGACATGGAAGAAGGCCTGATAAGCCCGCATCCGGTGTTTCATATACATCTGAAATAAGACCTGGTCAATAAAGGAAAGTTTTTTCGTATCACCGCCTCCGGTCTGCATGAAATACAGGAAATCAGGATACGCGAAAGCATAATTTTCAGGTTTCTTGATGATGCCGTCCTTATAGAGCCCGGCAACAATTTCGATCGCATCAGCAAGAAGACGGTCGGTCTTCATCATCATGGTATCGCCCATGTTCAATTGCTCGCGCGCGTAACGCTCTGAATGGCAATTACTGCATACCTTGATCATCTTCTCCCGTTCGGTCTTCCATGACTCTTCAGTAAGGCGAACCATATCAACTGCTTTCACAGCGTCAAGGCGTGCTGTCGGCTGCCCTGTTTCCGGATTTAAAACACCGAGTGCCTTCAGAATTGTAATCCGGTCTGCCTTCCACTGAGGATCTTCAGGCAAAGGCAGCCTGACACCAAGGAACCCCCAAGCCGTTCTGTTTTCATGAGAACCTGTCGGCATGTGACAATCCTGACATTTCGGAGCATGGGCTTCCTCCGGAAGATTTTTCGAATCCCGTGCAAACCAGCGGGACCCGTGCTTGGCGCTACTCCACATCTCCCACTGGGGATGGTCGTAACCCATGTGGCACTGCTGACATGCTCTCGGGTCTAACGCTTCCTTCTTCGAAAAGGTATGTCTGGTATGGCATTCATCGCACGAGTTCGTCTGATATCTGTACCCTTTATCCCGCTGTTCTTTTTTCTGTGCTTCGCTCTTAATGCCCATGTTGTGACAGCCTCCGCAGCCTCTTCCACCTTCCATCAACTCATCAGGTTCGACATGGGTAATCGGCATGGCATTCAGGGAAACCCATCCATGATTATGCTTGCCTTTTCCGAATTCAGTGAATTGTTTAGAATGACACAGACCGCAGACACGTTCATCCGGCATTTCCGCAAGGTTTACATCCTGAGCGCTGTTATGCTTGTTCCCATGGCACGTCGAACAGGTCACATTAATTGCACTGTGCTTGCTTAACTTCCAGACTTTGACCTGTCCCGGCGTCAACTTCTCATGACATGAAACGAAGGAATCTTCTTCAGCATACGATAGACCAGGCAAACTGAATGCTACAAAGAGACATATGCATAACACCATAACCGTACTTCTCTTCATAGTAATAACCCTCCTTTAAATAGTTCATAATTACCGCTACACATTTTTGAAGTAGCTCATTATATCACAATAATGGACGTGAAAACCTTCTCCCCGATATCTGCTGTATTTTTGCTACAATACAATTCAGTATCATTGACGGAACTCCGGAATATCCTTTAGAATCAATCATGCCGAAGTGGCGGAATTGGTAGACGCAAGGGACTTAAAATTCCTCGTGGGCAACCACGTGCCGGTTCAAGTCCGGCCTTCGGTACCAAAATATCAAGGGTTTATTCGCTCCTCAGCATTTTATGATTGACAGGAAGTGTTGTTGTATGGTCAACTAAATACGTCGGGGGGAAGCAGTAAATCAGCATATTTGTCGCCAGAAATGAAAAAAGTTATCCTTTTCATAATAATCGCATTATATGCTGTCGTGCCCTTCAATCCTGCTCCGTGCAGGGCAGAGTTCAATCTGCCGATTCACGGGAAAATGCAGTATGCAATTGCTTCATGGTATGGCCACGCCTTCCATGGAAAAAAAACAGCTTCAGGTCAACTATTCGATATGGACGGGTTTACCTGCGCACACAAAACCTACCCCTTCGGGACATGGCTGAAGATAACAAACATAGTGAATAATAGAACGACGTTCTGTGTGGTGAATGACAGAGGTCCTTTTGAAGCCATCAGAGATATCGATCTCTCATTTGCTGCAGCGAAAGTACTTGACATGATATCTCTGGGAATATGTGTCGTCCGGATTGAACATATGGGAATAGATACCACGTCTATTAAAGCAATCAAAGATATTTTGCATGACCAGCCGTTTATAAAATCTTTACAGCAGAAATGAGACGCCCGGGAAAAAACAGCACGGTATTTTTTGTAAATCATCCGTAGCAAATTATCCCGGGATCACGATTCATAAAACATCCATTGTTTTTCCATCGTTTTATAATTTCGTAATTCCTCTGTCAGGCTTTCGATCTCCTCTTTCAGTTCGAAAATTTCAAGTTCCTTGGCGTTCGGCTCATTCGATGAATTCTGGAGTTTCTTCACCATCAGGGTAAGTTCATCAACAAGTGCACGGTATCTCTGTTCCGACCGGTTCAATTGTCTCACCTTCAGCGCACGGGCACATATCGGCAGGAGCATCTTAAATTCGAAGGGTTTTAACAGATAATCAAACGCTCCCGATTTCATGGCATCAATGGCTGATTCAATCGAACCGTGGCCCGTCATAATAATTCCTATGAGATCAGGGTCGATTTCCAGGGCCGCATTCAATAACTCAATGCCGTCCATTTCCGGCATGACAAGGTCTGCAATGAGAAGATCAAAACTATGTGATCTCAATAGTTCCAATGCTTTTTTCGCAGACAGGGTCGCTACGACAGTAAAACCATTTTCCTCAAGGAAATTGTGCAAAACTCCCACCATATCAATCTCGTCATCAACAATCAGGATAGAACCATTGCGTCCATTAGAAGTTCCCTTTGACTTGGGTCTTCTCATCTCAATATGTCTCAGTAATTCTATTGGTCTATCGAAGGTCATTTTCATTCTCCTTTTGATACCCATTGTGCGGTTATTCAGGTAGACAGTCAATCCTACGGACGTAGGGGTACCTCAACATTACATCTTTTAAGAAGAAAACGCTCTTGTCATTATGAGCAGTTTGCTGAAAAAGTATTTTCTTGTCACCCGAACTTGTTTCTCCGCCACGGCGGACTCGCCGAGGAGAGGGGTTCTCTAACCTATTGATTCCATGACATGCTCAAACGAATTCAGCATGACAAAGTGTTTTTGCAGGAACTTGTTGAGCATTCTGTTAATACTTTAGTTTGATAACGACATATAACCTATCGAGAGAGTTCATTACAACTTTTCGTTAATTGACAAAGAAGGGTTTTTCAGGTTAAAAAAAAGATAGCGTTTACTCTTCCCATATTTCTTTTTTCTCGAATCACGTATGACCATTTGATTCTGCAAAGAGATTTGTTTGTTTCATCCCGAAATATGGGAAACAATTTTATCATATAAAAAGGAGAATCGATGAGACCGGTGAGAATAAAAGACGAAAGAGCAGTTGAACCCCTGATAGCTTCTCTGAAAGATACAGACCCCCAGGTGAGACAGAATGCAGTCGAAGCTCTCGGAAAAATAAAGGACATCCGTGCTATTGAGCCTCTTATTGCTTCTCTGAAGGACAATGACTCGGACGTTCGCTGGAATGCTATCTGGTCTCTCGGGGAAATCGCCAGTCCAGCAATTGAGCCGCTCATCGCTTCGTTCAAAGATGAAGATGCCCGGGTGAGAGAAAGTGCGGTGTGGGCTCTGAGTGAGATAGGAGAGCCGGCTGTGGAGAGGCTCATCGATTCGCTAAAACATGGGAATCCTCAAATACGATGGCATGCAGCAGAAACGCTCGGTGAAATAAAAGATGTACGGGCAATTGAGCCACTGATTGGAGCACTGAAGGATGAGGATTCCAGAGTACGCGAGAACGCTGTTTTTTCTCTGCGGGAGATAGGACTGCAATCGATTGCTCCGCTCATTGCAGCTCTGAAGGATGAAGACGTGCGAATCAGGGAGCATGCTGTATGGGCGCTCATGGAGATCGGGACGCCGGCAGTTGACCCTCTCATCACCGCCCTGAAGTTTGGAGATATCCGGGTTCGGGAAAACGCCATACGTGCTCTGGGTGAGATAAAAGATCCAATTTCTCTCTATGCACTGATCGATGCATTTAAAGATGAGAATACCAGGGTAAGAGAAAACGCTGTTGCGGCACTCTGGCGTATGGGTGACCTTGCTGTTGATCCATTAATCAGTTCTCTGCAACATGAAGACTTCAATATCCGCTATAAGGCTGCGGAAACGCTTGGGAAAATCAAGAATCCGCGGGCTGTCGAACCTCTCATTTCTGCACTCAGGGACGAGGATACGCGGATGCGGGAAAATGCGGTCTGGGCACTCGGAAAAATAGGAACCCCGGCTGTCGAACCCCTCATTGCAAACCTCAAGGATGAGGATCCAAGGGTCCAGGAAAATGCCTCGGAAAAATAGGAACCCCGGCTGTCGAACCCCTCATTGCAAACCTCAAGGATGAAGACCATCGTGTCAGAGAACATGTCATTGAGATACTCGGGAAAATTAAAGACGTTCGAGCAATTGAGCCGCTCATTGCAGCACTCAGAGATGAGGACTCCCGTGTCCGGGAAAATGCGGTCTGGGCTCTGGGAAAGATAGGCTCTGCAGCTGTTGATCTGCTGATCGCGTCTCTGAAAGACAATAATATCTATTTCCGCATTAATGTTGTGGCAGCCCTTGGAAAGATAAAGGACACGCGGGCAATAGAGCCGCTGATAGCAGCCCTTCGTGATGAAGATTCACGGGTACGGAAAAATGTCGCATGGGCACTTGGAGAGATATCCGCGCCATATACTTCATAGGCACGCTGAACCCTTATTTATTTTTCCATCCCTTTTTCAGGAACGAGATGATCAATGCAATGGCGATCACAACGACGATGAACTTCCAGAAAAGGGCACCGAGTGCGCCGATTGTCCTCAACCCGATCTGGGTTACTGTTTTCCCAAAGATCAAAATGAGAATAATGGCTCCCACTAATAAGGCAATCTTTTGATATTTATTCATACCTGATAATTCATGTTTTAGAACTGCCTACCGGAAATGCTGATACCCTTCGGCTGAAAAAGCCCTCTCCCTGCCTGCTGAATTTTCGATAATCCTTTCGGATGTTGAAATTTCGCCGATACATGTTGCCCTGATCTTTTTCCCCTGCGGAGCAGTAAAAAGAAGCTCATAATCTTCACCACCGGTCAGGGCAAAAACCATGGGGTCCATTTCAAAACACGTAGCCGTCTTTTTCATTTCCGTTGACACCGGAATTTTTTTCTCATAGATTTTTGCTCCCGTCCCGCTCTCATTGCAGAGCCGTGTTAAATCGACCAGGATGCCGTCGCTGATATCAATCATCGCAGTGGCGTGACGGATAAATTTTTGCGGATTTCTTGCCTCGGGCATAAGATGTCTTCTTACCAGCGGTTCAAGGGTTCTCCATGAAAATCCTGACGTCCCAGAATGCATTACCCCACATTTTTTACGAAATGCATGCATGAAGTCCCGGACATTTTTTTTATTCAGGCATACAGTCTTTCCCATCTTCTTCAATACGTGAAGGCCACATGCTGAATCACCAAGACTGCCCGTTACGTAAATCCTGTCGCCAACACGTGCACCTGACCGCAGTACATATTTTCGCGCATACCCGATAAGGGTTGCAGACAGAGCGATACCATCCGGCGTAGACGACAAATCGCCACCGACGAGAACAGTATGGTAAATATTCATCGCATCCTTTACACCGGTCATGAGCATATGAATAAATTCTGCGGGAGTATCCCTGTGTAATGCAATATTCAGGAGAACATAATGGGGAGTTCCTCCCATTGCATAGATATCGCTTACATTGACCGAAATGAGTTTGAAACCGAGTTGATACGGCGTGATGAACCGAAGGTTAAAGTGCACACCCTCGACCATCATATCCGTCGTAACGAGGAAGGACGTGTCCCCTAATTGTATGACGGCGGCATCATCCCCGATGCCGACTGTGACACCCCTAATTTTCTGAGAAAACTGCTTCCTTATATCATCTATGAGAGCGAGTTCACCAATCTGTGAAATTGTCGGAGATCTCATCAGGTTTTTTGAAAAGCTTACAATCTTTTCTTCCCTGATGACCGTTTACTATTCTGCGTCTTGTATACCTTTTTCGTCCTTGGTTTCTTCAGGGCAACCTTCAGTACATCATCCATTGTTTCTGCGAAAACAAATTCCATATCTTTCTTGATGTATTTTGGTATATCATCGAGATCCTTCTTGTTCCTTTTCGGGATAATCACCGTTGTGATGCCCATTCTCTTTGCCGCAAGGGTTTTTTCCTTCAATCCTCCTATCGGCAGGACACGCCCTCTCAGCGTTACTTCGCCTGTCATGGCGACCCCCTTATTGACTGGTATGCCGGTCAAAGCAGAGGCAATGGCTGTTGCCATGGTTATACCTGCTGAGGGACCATCCTTTGGTATCGCACCGGCAGGAACGTGGATATGGAGGTCCGACTTCGAAAATATCTCATCTTTTATATCGAGCTTTTTCGCTTTCGATCGCACATAACTGAAAGCGGCCTGGGCTGATTCTTTCATGACGTCTCCGAGCTGTCCCGTGAGAGTGAGGCTGCCCTTCCCTTTCATTGTTGTTGCTTCAATATAAATGATATCGCCTCCTGTCTCGGTCCAGGCAAGGCCAGTGGAAACCCCGATCTCGTCCTTTTCAATCTCTTCCTCCGGGAGGAATTTCGGGACGCCGAGATATTTATGGATGTTCTGTGCGGTAATGACAAAAAATCTGTCTTTTCCCTCAGCGATCTTTTTTGCAACTTTCCTGCAGAGATTAGCAATCTCTCTCTCAAGGTTTCTGACACCCGCCTCTCTCGTATACTGAGAGATAAGGTTCAGAAGCCCGGGGTCTGTTATCTTGAGTACCTTACTGCTGATTCCATGTTCCTCAAGCTGTTTTGGTATGAGATAATTCTTCGCAATGCCGCGCTTCTCCTCAGTTGTATATCCGGATAAATAGATAACCTCCATTCTATCCCTGAGAGGCCCCGGTATTGTGTCCGCAAGATTCCCTGTCGTGATGAACATAACCTTTGAGAGATCAAAAGGCACTGCAAGATAATGATCCGCAAAGGAAAAGTTCTGCTCGGGGTCAAGAACTTCAAGAAGGGCTGATGACGGGTCGCCCCTGAAGTCCATCCCGATCTTGTCGATTTCATCGAGCATGAAAACAGGGTTATTCGTCCCTGCTGTCTTAATCCCCTGGATAATTCTGCCCGGCAGAGCACCAACATAGGTTCTCCGGTGCCCCCGTATTTCTGCCTCGTCCCTGACACCTCCAAGCGACATCCTTACAAATTCCCTGCCGAGTGCACGTGCTATGGATTTGCCGAGTGACGTCTTTCCCACGCCGGGAGGACCGATGAAACAGATGATGGGGCCTTTCATCTTTTCTTTCAATTTTCTGACACTCAGGTACTCCAGGATACGCTCTTTTACCTTTTCGAGATCGTAATGATCTTCGTTCAGCACTTTATCCGCTGCTTTGATATCAAGGTTGTCGGTTGTCGACTTGGACCACGGCAACTCAACCAGCCAGTCCAGATAAGTCCTTACTGTTGCTGCCTCAGCGCTGTCCGGGTGCATCTTTTCGAGGCGTTTGAGCTGCTTCTCAGCCTCTTTCATAACTTTCTCGGGCATTTTTGCCTCTTCAATCTTATTCCTGAACTCCTTGACCTCTTCAGCCCTTTCGTCAATGTCACCCAGTTCCTTCTGTATTGCCTTCAGCTGTTCCCTGAGGAAATATTCCCGCTGGGTCTTGTCTATCTCTCCCCGTGCCTCGGACTGGATTTTCTGCTGAACTGTAAGGAGTTCGATTTCCCGTGCCAATATCTCGCTCACCCGTTTCAATCTCTGCACAGGGTCCATCATCTCCAGGATCTCCTGGGACTGATCTGTCTTCAAACCGATATTAGAGGCCACAAGGTCTGCAAGCCTCCCCGGGTCTTCTATATTTTCAATGACCCCCATAATATCCGGAAGCACAGATTTGCCCAGGGAAACCACCTTTTCGAGCTGACCTTTGACATTCCGCAACAGTGCTTCATCTTCTATGGTGAGCTTCTCGTACTTCTGCTCATCCACCTTTTCGATGACCGCGGTAAAAAAGGGTTCCGTCTGTGAATAATTCAATGCCCGTGCCTTTGACAATCCCTGCACAAGAATTTTCACTCTTCCGTCAGGGAGCTTGAGCATCCGCATAACGAGTACAACCGTACCTATTGAGAAGAGATCCTCAGGGCTTGGATTTTCGACAGAGAGATCCTTCTGCGTGAGGAGGAGAACCATTCTGTTTGTGTTCAGTGAATGTTCAATAGCCTTAATCGACATCTCCCTACCGACAAAAAGGGGCAGGATCATGTAAGGAAAAACAACAATATCCCGGACGGGCAGTACCGGTACACTGTCAGGTATCTCTATCTCTTTATCAACCTTCTGTTCTGCATCAATCACATTGACCATTTTTACTCCTCTATGTATGTTTTAGGCGCCCTACTCTGTCTATAAGATATTCTTTGAACTGCACGGAGACCTGCGGATTCTTCAGGGCAAAATCTACGGTTGCCTTCAGGTATCCTACCTTATCCCCGGCATCATATCTTTTGCCGGTGAAAAGATATCCATATATCGGCCGTTTTTTCAACAGACCGGAAAGCGCATCTGTCAGCTGAATCTCTCCGCCCTTGCCCGGCGCGACATTCTCAAGTACCGGAAAAATGTCCGCAGTAAGGATGTATCTTCCGATAATTGCCATATCTGACGGTGCATGAGAAGGAGAGGGTTTTTCAACAAGACCGTTAATCCTGTATACATTGTCCCTCAGTTTTTCCCCGTTGACCACCCCATATTTGTGCACCTCTGCAAGAGGGACTCTTTCGAGCGCAAGGATAGGTGAAGCCAGCTCCTTGTACAGAGCAATCATATCCCTGAGCAGATGATCCCCCGGCTCGATAATGTCATCACTCAGAAGCACGGCAAACGGCTCTTCCTTCACAAAAGGTCCGGCACAGGAAAGTGCATGTCCAAGTCCCAGGGCTTCCCGCTGCCTGATATACGCAAAGTTGAGCTGATTGAGCCGGCTGATCTCCTCAAGCAGTATGTTTTTACCGGACTTTTTCAGGCTTTCCTCGAGCTTAAATGCTGAATCAAAATGGTCTTCTATCGCCCTCTTATGCTTTCCGGTGATGATGATAAATTCCTCTATGCCACATGCTTGCGCCTCTTCAATAGCATACTGAATCATAGGTTTATCCACGATTGGCAGCATTTCTTTGGGAGATGCCTTGGTTGCGGGGAGAAATCTCGTGCCAAGCCCTCCAGCAGGCAATATCGCTTTTGTGATAATCCTTGTCATTGTCTGATTAGTATTACATTAACTTCCTTGATAATTCAAGGAATACCGGCATCATATCGTGTTCGTTCCGTGCTCTCAATACCTGAGGAACCAACAGAGAAAAAGATGTTTTGTATGCGGTGTTTTACCTTGACAATACTGAAATTTTTCCATTATAGTTCTACCATTATTCCTCATGAGGGAATGCCTTCCTTTTTTGGGAAGATTCTATTGAAAAACTTGTTAAGATTGTTTCTGTTTACACAGTAATACTCACATAATCTGTCATTCCCCGACTCGATCGGGGAATCCACTGTATTTAATAGTTTCTGGATTGGGAGCTTGTCCCGTACTTGATACGGGAGTCAATGAGGACAATGACATGTAAGAGTTTATGGCCACATCTCAATAGCAGAATCAGAGTGGCATGGGATTTGATATGTGGGGCGTAAGATTTTTTTGAAAGGAGGTGAAAACAAGTGAAAATCACAACTATTCTTCTCAGTATTTTCGTAGCAATTGCATTAGTAGGCACTGCTCTCGCAGTCGGCCCTGGGAAAACTGTTGAGTATGCCGGCGGCGATGCCGGAAAGGTTATCTTCAGCGGAGATACACACGGTGCCAAACAGGGCATGAAGTGTAATGACTGTCATCCGAAAACCTTCGGCATGAAAAAGGGCGTATTCAAGATGACGAAGGAAGGCCATGGGAAGGCTGAATTTTGCGGGACTTGCCATGATGGTAAAAGGGCCTTCTCGCAGTCTACAGAAGCTGATTGTGGAAAGTGTCACATGAAGGCTGCTGCAGAGCCGGCGACAAAACCGGAAGTAAAACCCGAAGCAGCAGCTCCTGAAATGAAAAAAGAAGCAGCTCCAGCTGCTGTTGAAGAGAAAAAGTAAGATTCAGGGGGTAGAGGAGATTTCCAATACCCCCTCTTTTATTTAACTTTCGTCAACCACGATTCGTACTTCTTATTCTTCCCCTTAACAATATCAAAAAATACAGACTGGATTTTCCTGGTAATTGGTCCCGGTCTGCCTGCGCCGATAACCCTCCCATCAAGCTCCCGCACCGGAGTAACCTCGGCAGCAGTGCCGGAAAAAAATGCTTCATCTGCAATATATAGTTCATCCCGGGTAAACCGTTCTTCTGCTACCGACATTTTTTCATCGACTGCAATTTTCATGATGCTGTTTCGTGTTATCCCTTCAAGGATCGAGGTGAGCGGAGTTGTTTTCAGAATACCATTTCTTACCATAAAGATATTTTCACCGCTTCCCTCAGAAACATACCCTTCGGTATCAAGTAAAAGTGCTTCTTCATATCCGCATGTGATCGCTTCTTTTTTCGCAAGCTGTGAATTCACATAATATCCGGAGACCTTTCCCCGTGTCATGTTTGCATTCACATGGTTTCTGATAAAGGACGATGTCTTCACCTTAATTCCTTCCGTAAGTGCCTTATCACCGAGATACGCTCCCCATGGCCAGGCCGCGATGGACACATTTACTGGGTTCCCTTTCGGGTAAAGGCCCATCGCACCATATCCGATGTAAACGAGCGGACGAATGTAGCATTCCCTTATTTTGTTGACTTTGACTGTCCCGATAATGGCATCCCTGATCTCTTTCTTTGTGAATGGTATGTCTATGAGAAAAATATGTGCTGAGCTGAACAGCCGGTCGATATGCTCATCAAGCCTGAAGATAGCCGGACCCCTCTGTGTCTCGTAGCACCGGATTCCCTCGAAAACGCCGAGGCCATAGTGCAGGCTGTGGGTAAGGACGTGAACGGTTGCCTTGTCCCAAATCAACAAACTTTCCATCCATCCAGATCTTTTCGGTCTTCGGTATCATGAGGTACTATTTATACCAATATCAGGGTGTGATTGTCAATTATATCCTAAAAAAGTTTGTGGTACAATTCCGCTGGGCAACCAAATGGACCAAAAAGATTACTACAAGATCCTCGGTGTGACTGCGGATGCGTCTGCTGAGGAGATTAAGAAGACTTTCCGGAAGTTGGCATTTCAATATCATCCTGACAGAAATTCTGGTAACGAGAACATGATGAAGGAGCTCAATGAGGCTTACGCTGTCCTGTCAGACCAGCAGAAGAGAAGGGAGTATGATTCGTATCGGCAGAGTTACGGC
>JAGSYM010000325.1 GCA_018262395.1 Nitrospirota bacterium
ACCAATGCAGCTTAAGGTGGTTTGAAGCCTGCTCCTGTAAGCCGGCTTCGAGGGGCCTACCCTCATCTCTTGTGTAGCCTCGTGGCACACATATGGCTGAAATCAAAATATACAGGCTTGACAAGAAAATCTCATTTATCCATAATGGGACAAATTTGAGTAAAGTAAATCAGGAGATAAAACATGAACAATCCGGTTGATAATTTCTGGGAGATCAAGCTTGACGATATCAAGAAATCATTGGAAGCAAATAACTTCGATGTTTTTATTGCCCAAAATGCTGCGGCTGCGAAAAAAATTGTTATCAAAGAAATTATTCCCCCAACCGGGGCAAAGAGTATCTCCTGGGGTGGCTCCATGACGTTTATCGCCACAGGGCTGTATGAAGCACTCAAGAACGACAAAAAAATGCATGTTATTGATACATTTGACAAAACAATCACTCGTGAAGAGGGATGGGAACGCAGAAGACAGTCACTCCTGGTTGATCTTTTCATTACGGGAACAAATGCAGTGACCGAATCGGGAATGCTGGTGAACCTTGATATGATCGGTAACCGTGTGGGAGGAATTACCTTCGGGCCGAAGGACGTCATCGTTCTGGTCGGAAGAAATAAAATCGTCGCGGATTTGGAAGACGCAATGATGCGCATTAAAAACTTTGCGGCACCGGCGAATGCCATGCGATTAGGTATGAAAACACCCTGCGCCAAGACCTCTTACTGCGAAGAATGCAAAAGCAAGGATCGGATCTGCAACAACTGGACAATTACGGAGAAATCATTCCCGAAAGGCAGGATTAAAGTTGTCCTCATAAACGAAAATTTAGGATTATAGACAAAGAAAGAGACCCGGTAGGTTATGCAGATTCAGGAAGTTTTCCGCCACTATGGGGATGAATTAAAGCAAGTGGAAGAGCACATGGAGATGTACCTCCGTTCTGAGGTGCATCTTATCCCCGAAATCATTCAACATCTCATTGGCAGTGGCGGAAAAAGATTCAGGCCTCTCCTGTTATTGGCAACTTCCGCACTCTGCGGCTACAAGGGAGAAAAACGCTATCCCTTATCCGCCGTAATAGAATTCATCCATACAGCCACTCTGCTGCATGATGACGTAATTGATTCAGCAACAACCCGAAGGGGTAAAATATCAGCAAATAATGTCTGGGGAAACGCTGCCAGCGTGCTCGTAGGTGATTTCCTCTATTCAAAATCATTCAAACTGATGACTGAACATGGCAATCTTGCCATCATCAAACTCCTCTCCACACCGACAAACACTATGTCGGAAGGAGAGGTTTTTCAGCTTGTCAAATGCGGTGACGTCAATATAAACGAAAAAGAATATCTTACTATCATTGAGAAAAAAACGGCTATACTCATATCTGCAGCCTGCGCCGTGGGAGGTATTCTGGGAAACGCCTCAGATGCCCGGGTTGAAGCTCTGACCCGGTTTGGCATGCGCCTCGGCTCTGCCTTTCAGATAACAGACGACACACTCGACTATGTAGCAAAGGAAGAGGAGTTTGGAAAGGCAATTGGCAAGGATATTGAAGAAGGGAAGATAACACTCCCTCTTATTCATACCATGAAAAAATGCACATCCGAAGAGAAAAACCTGATCAGAAGAGGGGTTGAGAATAAAGAACTGGATGGAAAGATTATCGCAGAGATTCTCTCTTTGATCGACCGTTATGATGGAATCAATTATTCCCTCAACACAGCAAAGAATTATATTGACGAAGGCAAAAAATTTCTTGAATCTTTTGAAGACTCCGAGCCGAAGACAGCACTCTTTGCGATATCGGATTACATTATTGAGAGAAGGCTATAAATTTCCCCTTATATTACAATCGGTCCTGCGTATATATCTCTGAAGGCATCGGGAGGACCTTCCCTATCATACTTCATGGCAAGGGGCAGATAATCAAGGATGTCCTGAGCTGTGATTCCGTCTTCGCCTTTGTCTATCGCTGCAAGGTCACCGGAAAATCCATGGATAAAGACTCCCTTTCTCACCGCGTCCTCCAGGGACAGGCCAAGTCCATACATGGCTGCAATAGTTCCCGTCAGGACATCACCGGAGCCCGCCGTTGCCATTCCCGGATTGCCGCTGAGATTGATAAATACCTTTTCATCGGGATAGCCGATCAATGAATGGGCCCCTTTCAGAACAATGACGGCATGGAGCGACATGGCAGTAAGCTGCAGGATATCTATTTTCTGCTTCCTGATCTCATCAGCACTCTTTTTTGCAATTCGGGCCATCTCGCCCAGGTGGGGAGTGAGTATAGTTTCCCCTTTTCTTTCTCTGATCATCTCCAGTTCATTTGCAATGGCCGTAATGCCGTCTCCATCAATAAGGATAGGTTTTTTGATAGTCCTCACGAGTTCCCTGACCAATTGCTGTGTATCAATATCCAGCGACAGTCCCGGTCCGATGACCACCATATCCATCTTTTCAGAGAGTTCAACAAGGCTGTCTCTGTTTTCCAGCGCAATGCTTCCGGTTTTCGTTTCCTTTTGGGGAACAAAGACGATTTCGCTTCCTTTCGCGGCAATGAAAGGCGTTATTGATACGGGTGCGGCGAGACGG
>JAGSYM010000326.1 GCA_018262395.1 Nitrospirota bacterium
GACTGCACGTTTCATATATGCATGCAGGGATTTTTCATCATAGACGATTTCCATGGCCCGCCCACCGAGTACATACGAAGGACGCACCATCACGGGATACCCAATTTTTCCCGCTGCAACGAGAGCCTCTTCAACAGACAGTGCGGTGTCACTCTCAGCCTGTTTCAGATTAAGTTTATGGAGAAGTTCCTTGAACCTCTTTCTGTCCTCTGCCCGGTCGATCGAGTCAGGGCATGTGCCGAGTATCCTGACACCTTCCTTTTCAAGAGGCACAGCAAGTTTCAAAGGAGTTTGTCCGCCAAACTGAACGATAACACCTTCAGGCTTTTCGGTTTCTATGATATGCAGCACATCCTCCAAGGTCAGCGGCTCAAAATAAAGCCTGTCAGCGGTGTCGTAATCTGTGCTGACCGTTTCAGGATTGCAATTTACCATGATTGTTTCATACCCAAGTTCCTTAAGTGCCAATACCGCGTGTACGCAACAGTAGTCGAATTCAATGCCCTGTCCGATTCGATTAGGACCCGAGCCGAGGATAATAACCTTCTTTCTGTTACTCGGATTAGCCTCATTATCAACTAATCCCCCCTTTGCCAAAGGGGAGGGGGGATTATCTTGAACCCTGTAAAAAGGTACTTCATACGTTGAATAGAGGTATGGCGTGTACGCTGCAAATTCAGCTGCACAGGTATCAACGATTTTATACACGGCATGGATATTGTTCTGCCGGCGCAGATGCCGAATATCAGTCTCCTGCATACCCAGCAACTGAGCAATCCTTCTGTCGGAAAACCCATATCGTTTTGCCCTAAGAATCAAGGATTCAAGCGAATGCATTATTTTTTCACTTGAATCGTTGATTCCTCGAACTCCTGAACCCTGTATTTCCTTTTCCATATCAACAATCTGCTTCATATTCTGTAAAAACCATGGGTCTATATAGGTAAGCTCATATATCTCCTGAATGCTCATGCCTTCACGGAGTGCCTGGGCGATAAACCATACTCTCTCGGCATTCGGTGTCTTGAGACGGGACTTCATAAGGCTGATGTCGGCAGGAACATTTTCGAATCCGTAACTCCCAATCTCAAGACTCCGCAAAGCTTTCTGCAATGATTCCTTAAATGTCCTTCCTATGGACATTACTTCACCGACAGATTTCATCTGCGTTGTGAGGGTCGGGTCTGCTTCCGGGAATTTTTCAAAAGTAAATCTTGGGATTTTTGTGACGACATAGTCAATTGTCGGCTCAAAGGATGCAGGAGTCTCCCTGGTTATATCGTTGGTTATCTCATCGAGAGAAAGCCCTACCGCCAGCTTCGCTGCAATTTTGGCAATCGGAAAGCCGGTTGCCTTCGAGGCAAGGGACGAACTCCTCGATACCCTCGGATTCATCTCGATGACAATCATCCTTCCATCATGTTGATTAAGTGCAAACTGGATATTTGAACCTCCTGTATCAACACCGATCTCACGGATGATTGCGATTGATGCGTCCCGCATCCTTTGATATTCCTTATCACTCAGGGTCTGGGCCGGCGCAACCGTGATCGAATCTCCTGTATGAATGCCCATGGGGTCAAAATTTTCGATAGAGCAGATAATTACGACATTATCCTTTCCATCACGCATGACTTCAAGCTCGTATTCCTTCCAGCCGAGTGCAGACTCTTCAACAAGCACCTGCCGCACGGGACTCAGTTTGAGCCCTCTGTCGAGCAATATCCGGTATTCTTCACTGTTATATGCTATGCCGCCGCCGGTGCCTCCGAGGGTGAAGGAGGGCCTGAGAATAATAGGGTAGCCGATTCCCTCTGCTGCAGTTAGGCCTTCTTTCAATGATCCCACATGAGCAGACTTCGGAACATCGAGCCCTATCTTTTTCATCGCCTCTTTAAAGAGTTCCCGATCTTCTGCTTTTTTTATCGCTTCAAGCTTTGCACCGATCAGTTCAACATTGAAGGTATCCAAAATACCCTTCTCTGCAAGTTCAACAGAAAGGTTCAGAGCAGTCTGTCCCCCCATTGTGGGGAGAAGTGCATCAGGCTTTTCCTTTCTAATAATCATTTCGAGAATGTCGGCAGTTAACGGCTCAATGTAAGTGGCGTCTGCCATCTCAGGGTCTGTCATGATCGTTGCAGGATTCGAGTTGACCAGCACCACCTGATAGCCTTCTTCCCTCAGGGCTTTGCAGGCCTGGGTGCCTGAATAGTCAAACTCACATGCCTGGCCTATGATGATCGGACCGGAGCCGATAAGGAGAATCTTCCTGATGTCAGTTCTTTTTGGCATATTGATAGAATTGATAGATATGAATAAGGTTTAAAAATATTGTCATTCCGGTACGGCCGGAATCGACATGAGCTATTGGCTCACAAAGGAGCATGAAACTACTATTAATTCCCCCTTTTCCAAAAAGGGGTATTTTCGGGTCAATGACAACTTAAAAAGTCGAACATGTGACCAAAGTCTGTTATGACTATTATGTATTAACAGTTATCATTTCTCTGAATCTTGTGAAAAGATGTGCTGAATCGTTTGGTCCCGGCCCGGCTTCAGGATGATGCTGAACCGAAAATACAGGGAACTCAACATGC
>JAGSYM010000327.1 GCA_018262395.1 Nitrospirota bacterium
TCACCGATTCAGGAAAGTTCCATGTCTTTTACCAGGGGAAGACAGTGGCATATCTTGACATGGATTTTCTTCATGAGGGACTCCCGAAGATGAGGCTTGAAGCGGAGTGGGAAAGAAAAATCAGGGATGGAAAGCCCTTTAACGAGCCTGCAGATTACGGCGAAGCTCTGCTCAGAGTATTGGGGCGTTGGAATGTCTGCAGCAAAGAGTACGTGGTGCGTCAGTATGATCATGAGGTGCAGGGCGGAAGCGTTGTGAAGCCCCTTACCGGTTCACAGAACAACGGGCCAAGCAACGCAGGCGTGGTAAGACCAGACCTGAGTTCACAGAACAACGGGCCAAGCAACGCAGGCGTGGTAAGACCAGACCTGAGTGGAGAAGAAGGAATTGTGATAAGCCATGGGATATGTCCAAAATACAGTGCTTTCGACACGTATCACATGATGACCTGCGCTATCGATGAGGCAATCCGGAACAACATTGCTACCGGAGGTTCTCTCAATAGAATGGCCCTTCTCGACAATTTCTGTTGGTCTGATCCTATTTTCTCTGAGAAAAATCCCGAAGGGTCTTATAAGCTTGCCCAGCTCGTGCGAGCAAATAAGGCTCTCTATGACAGTACCACATTCTTTGGTACACCGTGCATATCAGGGAAAGACAGCATGAAAAATGATTATATGCATAACAATATTAAGATCTCCGTGCCTCAGACCGTCCTCATTTCTGCCCTGTCTGTCATCGATGATGCCAGGCGAGTCATGACCATGGATTTCAAAGAAGAAGGTAATCTTATCATTGCTGTGGGAAAGACATATCCTGAAATGGGTGGGTCTGAGTATTTTGCAAACCACGGTCTCATGGGGAATATTCCACCCAGGGTTCGAATGTCTTTAGCAAAAAGGACCTTCAAAGCAATTGAAAAGGCAATTCGTCAAAATCTTCTTAAGTCATGCCATGATGCGTCTGACGGAGGATTAGGCTGTGCTTTAGCAGAAAGTGCATTTGCCGGTGACCTTGGCATTGAGATCGACCTGAATGCTGTTCCTGCGTCGGGCATCTTCAGGGATGATTTTCTCCTTTTCTCGGAAACGCAGAGCAGGTTCGTCGTATCCATCAGGCAGAAAGACCTAAAGGCCTTCTCAGCGCTCTTTCGGTCGATCCCATTTGGTATCCTTGGCAAGACAACGAAGAACAAGCGATTCAGAATAAAAGGGCTCCTAGGGAACATCATAATCGACCTTCCCATGGGCAAGCTTCTGGATGCATGGCAGGCACCTTTCAATGAGCACTTCAGCGGATAAGCTCAAAAGAGATGACAAAGCTGACGAAAATAGTTGACAATCTGCGAATAATGCATATGATTTAATACACTGTTGTTGGCGTTTGACAATGACAAATCTTTCAATAAGGAGTTAAGAATGTTTCAGGTATCTGAAAAGGCTGCAGAAATGATCAAGGAGTACCTCAAGGACAATCAGTCTCCGCAATCGATCAGGATATTGATGTCAGAGGGTGGGTGAGCGGGGCCCTCTTTGGGCATGGCTCTGGATGAGCCAAAAGAAAATGATGAAGTTTTTAACGAAGGCGGTTTAACATTCCTTGTCAACAAAGATCTTCTGGATTCAGTAAAACCGATCAACGTTGAATTTGTCGAGACACCGAGAGGCAGCGGTTTTTCAGTAACATCTGCCCTCTCGAATAAAAAGGACGGCTGCGGAAGTTGTAGCTGTTAAGCCTATGAATTATAGAGGTTGAGGCCAAGGATAAGCCCTGGCCTCTTTCCTCTTCTCTAATCCTTTAATTTCCGAATCCCTACCCCTTAGTCCTTAATGCTAACATCCTCTTGAAACGTCCCCATTCTGTGGTATCCTTAATAGTAGATAGTATTTCTGGTGATTTGCGGTGAAATCATACCAATTTGCAGTTAATTATCAATTATTAAGAAATGGTTTTCTTAGAATAGAATCTTGAAAGTGGATTGATATCAGTAATGGAATTGAGAATACGCAAAGCCGGACCGGAGGACGCTGAATTTCTTGCGTGGCTCATGCTGACTGCCGGTAGGGCGCATGTAAAACGAGGCATATGGGAGGTAATCCTCAATATGCCAGAGGATGAGTGCCTCGACTTTCTCAGGTTGCTGGCTGTGACTGATACGCCCCACCTGTTTCATTATTCATGCTACCTGATTGCAGAGACAGAAGGGAAGGCAGTTGCTGGACTCGGTGGATACGATCCCAACACCCTGGGCTATCCTGCTCTGCAACAGGCATTACCCGAGGTCTTCAGAAAGGCGGGCAATTCTCCACCGGAAGAAATGAAATCAGGAAGAGTTCCGAAGATAACCACGTGCATTCCCCCGGCTCTGGAGGGAGCTTGGATAATTGACAGCGTAGCGACACGTACTGATTTTCGCCGAAGAGGAATTGCAGAGAGGCTGCTCGATAATGTAATGGCTATTGGGCGGAAAAAGGGTTTCCGGTTTGCACAAATCTCAATCTACATTGGGAATATTCCTGCACAGCGTGCATATGAAAAAAAGGGATTCCGGCTGCTCGATGAATGGCGAGACCCCTATTTTGAGAAAGTGATTGGCTGTCCCGGTATGGCTCGTCTCGTATGTAACCTTTAAAGAAATTTGTCCCGGTTATTCAAAAAGTCTTTGTAAACATGATAATGGCTTGTGTCTTCGTAGCCGATTTGTTGAACTGGGGAATAATCAAAGCTATAAATACTGGAATTCTTTGCTGCGAGCAGAATTGGTGAATGGGTAGCGATAATAAACTGGGCATGACCTTTTTC
>JAGSYM010000328.1 GCA_018262395.1 Nitrospirota bacterium
TGCCTGACGGCAGGGTCATTCCAGGTTTTCATGATGCACAGGCCCTCAAGAACTTAGTGGATAAAAAATAGTAAAATATTTCTGTCTATAGTTTATCGCGCACGAAGGGAGGACAATTATGAAAGATTGGGATTGGCTTGTCGGTCTGGTCACAATAGTCGTGTGGCTCGTTTTGATGCTTGTCGTTTTTCCGAAGTTGGGAGTGCCTACCTGACGGACGATCAATCAGAAGGATTCGGGAAATCCTACAAAGAAGTGTTGATCTTCGCAATTTTCAATGGGTCACAAAGTGTCTTGATGTATCTGTCATGCTGAACTTATTTCAGCATCTCCTCCAGACATTCCGTCATCAGACCCTGAAACAAGTTCAGGGTGACAATAAAACAGCTATTATTTCTGCACTGATCTTATTTAGTCTCCTTCTTCTCTCCTGCTCCCGTGAACCCGAAATAAAAAATCCGAATGCAGTAACTGTCGGTTCTCTCGCCGATGCAAAAAGATTACTGCCACTTTTAGCTTCTGACAGTGCTTCCGGAGAGATAACCGGATGGATCTTCAATGGGCTCACAAAATATGACAAGAATATTAAGATAACCGGTGAACTCGCTGAGTCATGGGAGGTTTCGTCAGATGGCCTTCAGATTCTCTTTCATCTCAGGAAGGGCGTCCGCTGGCATGATGGGGTTGAATTCACATCAGATGACGTCCTTTTCACTTACAACACAGCGATTAATCCAAGGGTTCCAACGCCTTACAGCAGCAATTATGGTCCTGTTAGGAAAGTTGAGTCATTGGACAAGTATACGGTAAGAGTCTTATACCAAGAACCTTTTGCACCCGCACTTGAGTCCTGGGGTATGGGCATTTTACCTAAACATATACTTGAAGGCAAAGATATAACTAATGAAATTTATAGCAGAAATCCAATCGGAACTGGTCCTTACAAGCTCAAGGAATGGGTAACCGGTCAGAAGATCATTCTCGAGGCGAATGAAGCCTATTATGAAGGAAGACCGGGAATAGACAAATTCATCGCGCGTGTCATCCCCGATACGGCAACTATGTTTCTTGAGCTTAAATTCGGTGGTATAGATTTTATGGGACTTACGCCTCCTCAATATAAGCTTCAGGCCGGCAAAGAAAACTTCAACAAATACTTTCAAAAATTCAGATATCCTGCTTTTGGATATACCTATTTAGGGTATAATCTCATAGACCCCAGGTTTTCTGACAAGCGGGTAAGACAGGCTTTAACCCACGCAATCAATAAAAAAGATATCATTGCCGGAGTCCTTCTTGGATATGGAACCCCTTGCACAGGTCCTTTTCCCCCTGAGTCCTGGGCTTATAATCCGATAGTCAAAGACCTCCCCTATGATCCTGATTTATCAAGAGAGCTCCTCGAAGAGGCGGGCTGGAAGATAGGCCGGAGCGGACTGCTCGAAAAAAATGGAATACCCTTTGAATTCACGGTCATAACAAATCAGGGTAACGAAGCACGGCTCAAGACAGCGCAGATAATTAAGGAAAACCTGAAAAAAATCGGGATCAACATGCACATCAAAGTTCTTGAGTGGCAGGCTATGCTCCATGAATTCATCGACAAGAAACGTTTTGAAGCGATCATCATGGGCTGGGGCTTATCGAGAGATCCAGATATGTATGATATCTGGCACTCTTCCAAGACAAAGGAAGGTGAATTCAACTTTATTTCCTATAGAAATGAGGACGTGGATCGTCTTTTGCTCGACGGTCGCCGCACTTTTGATCTCGGGAAGAGAACAGAGATATACCACAGAATTCATGAAATCCTGGCTGAGGAGCAGCCCTACACTTTCCTCTATGTTCCTGATGCCCTGCCGGTTCTTCACAAGAGGTTCAGGGGTGTCGAAAAAGCACCGATCGGTATCTGGTACGATTTTGTTCACTGGCAGGTTCCGAAAAACAGAATTGAATGGTATAGATAAATGCCGATCATCCAGGTAGAAAATCTTGTCAAGAGATTCGGCAATATCACCGCTGTCAATGACATATCCTTTGACGTTGAAGAAGGCACAATATTCGGGTTTCTCGGACCGAATGGAGCCGGAAAGACAACCACGATCAACATCCTATGCACGCTCCTCTCCCCTACATCCGGCAGAACCCTCATCGCTGGGCATGATTGCATGAAAGAATCGTCAGGGGTACGAACAGCAATCGGAATTGTTTTCCAGGACACGACACTCGATAAAGACCTCACCGCTTATGAGAACCTTGTCTTTCATGCGTATCTGTATAATGTTCCGAAAGCTGAAATGAAGGAACGGGTCAAGGATGTCCTGAAATTTGTCGATCTCTATGACCGCAGAGATGATCTGGTCAGGAAGTTCTCCGGTGGTATGAAGCGCAGGCTCGAAGTTGCGCGAGGTCTCATACACAGGCCGCGAGTCCTCTTCCTGGACGAACCCACCCTCGGCCTCGACCCTCAGAGCAGGACGAATCTCTGGGAATTCATTACAGAGCTTCCCAAGAATCACCATGTAACCATTTTTATGACCACA
>JAGSYM010000329.1 GCA_018262395.1 Nitrospirota bacterium
TCTGGCCATCTCCTGCGCCCTGATAAGCATGGATTCTATCTCAGTGTCCTCGAAGACCGGATAATATGAACGACCTGATACTGATATGTGATAACCTGCTTTTTTGAAAAGCTTCAGTGTGGATTCCTGGAGGCTCCCCTTTGGCAGGCCCAGATTGAGAATTTTAGATTTGGATTTCATGCTTATGTTCCTTCCTTATTTATGTTTTCCGGTTGATTCTTTTCAGACCCTTTTTTCTCACCCTGATGGTATCACCATGGGATTCAAGTCCTTCGGCATCAGCAATCGTCTCTACGATTTTTGACAGGCGCAAAAATCCTTTTCTGCTGAAACTCAGAATGCTCGATCGTTTGCAGAAATCATAAACGCCCAAGGGTGAAAAAAAACGCGCTGTCCCTCCTGTCGGCAAGGTATGGTTGGGACCCGCAGCATAATCTCCGAGGGCCTCTGGCGTCCATGGGCCTAGGAATATCGCACCGGCATTTTCGATCATAGGCAGAACATCATCTGGGTTCTCTGTCATGACTTCCAGGTGCTCCGGGGCTATGAGGTTCGAAAATCTGACTGCCTCCTCAATATTTCCGGCAATCACGATAACGCCGTAATTATCAAGGGACGCCCTGGCTATCTTGTGCCTCTTAAGTTCTTTCAATCGTATGTCGATCTCATCCGATACCTTTTCAGCAAGCAATATGGAATCTGTTATTAGTACTGACGAGGCCAGTTCATCATGTTCGGCCTGGCTCAATATGTCAGCTGCCACAAAAGACACATCGGCGGAGCTGTCTGCAATGATCAGAATCTCGCTCGGGCCAGCTATCATATCAATGTCAACAATCCCGAATACCATCTTCTTGGCTGTAGCGACATAGATATTGCCAGGCCCCACAATCTTATCGACCTTTTTAATACTCTTTGTTCCGAATGCCATCGCCCCAACAGCCTGAGCCCCGCCTATTCTGTAAACCTCTTTAATGCCGAGCATTTTTACTGCAGCCATAACATAGGGATTTAACAGCCCCCCCGGAGCAGGAACACAAACCGCTATCTCCTTTACTCCTGCGACCTGTGCCGGAATGACGTTCATCAAAACAGTCGACGGATATGCGGCCTTTCCGCCCGGGACATAAACGCCGACCCGCTTCAGCGGCCGGATGATCTGCCCGAGGACTGTATCTCCTTCAGCAAAAGACCATGAGCTTTCTGCCTGCATTTCATGAAATTTCCTTATCCGCCTTGCTGCGCTTTCCAGCGCCTTTATAATTTCGGGATCAGCCTTCTGAGCAATTTTTCTAATCTCTGCCGGGGTTACTGTGAGTTTTTCTGCCTTTTTGTCATCAAATTTCCTCGTATATTTCAATACAGCCATGTCTCCGTTTTCCTCAACATTGTCAAGGATATTTTTTACGTCCCTTTCAACATCGCTGTCAGCAGCGATTCCGCGCACCCGCAGTATATTAAGGAAATCAAGGAAATCAGAGGTCTTTTTAATAATTTTCATGCTATGTAATTCTATCCCTTAGTTCCTAATTATTCAAGTTTTTTGGATTTGTATTTTAAAGCTCAGCCAGAGTGTCTGCGCAGTGCTCAAGTCCATGTCATCGTCATCGCGATCGCGATCGTCTAATTGACATTAGACCTACTCTTCTGTAAAGTTTAATGCAACTATGGCAAGCACAGATACATTGAAAAATTCTGTAATTAACGAAATAAAGAAAAAAATACGGCTTATCATTTTAATAGCGAGCTTTGTCGTCGTAACCCTCTTCGGTATAATCTTTGTTGATCTCTATGAGAAAGTTTTTCCTTTTCTCGATTTTTTTTCGGAGCTCCCAATCGCAGTGATAATATACAGTCTGCGTCTGGACAGATTGTTGAATATAACAAAGGACCTCAGTAAGGAAATGCATGGGGATATTCTGCTTGAAAAGATAATGGATTATGCTCTGTCGATTACCCACTCTGACGCCGGCTCCCTCTTATTGGTGGAAAATGGCAATGATCTGGTATTCAAGATTTTAAGAGGCGAACATGCCTCCCAGTTGCAGGGAACCTCTATCAAAACAGGAGAAGGCTTAACAGGATGGGCAGCGGAAAAATGTTTGCCGATACGTATCGACGATGTGTCCAAAGATGACAGGTTCAGTCCTGAATATGACGCCGTGACAGGCTATGAGATAAGGTCTATCATGTGCATTCCCTTACAAGTTAAAGGAAACGTGATCGGAGTGCTGGTACTCTTAAATAAAAAAGGCGGGTATCCTTACAGGCAGCGGGACGAAGCAATTATAACGTATCTCGCTGACCAGGCCGCTATCTCAATCCTTAAAACAAAGTTTGGTGAAGACCAAAAGAATTACGAGATCCATGTCACGGAAATACTTCTTGAGGCGATAGACTCTCAGATATCCAATAAAAAAGGGCACTCCAAAAGAGTCGCCAGATACTGTAATATTATGGGAAAGGCGCTTAATATAGCCGAAGATGCTCAAAGGCGACTGTATTTCGCCAGTCTTTTGCATGACATTGGTTTCCTGAAGATCCACCATAGTGACATATACAATAAAGAGGAACTCAGGAGGCATCCAGTCGTGGGCTATGAAATGATAAAGCCTGTAAACTTTTATGCTGATATTGCGCCTTATCTACTCCACCATCACGAAAGATATGATGGATACGGTTATCCTTCACAGCTCAAGGGCGAGGAGATACCCCTGGCGGCAAGGATAATCAGTATTGCGGAGGCCTTTGATGCCATGACCAGTGCTACGTCCTATAAAATTCCGATAAGCTTTGAAGATGCGCTGGTAGAGCTAAAAAATAATGCAGGGACACAGTTTGACCCGGACATTGTAAAAATATTCGTAGAGAATATAACCCCAAAACACGCACGGCAATCGGCGGTTTGGCATTAATTAAACACATCACAAACCAGCTTCAAAGCTGTTTCAAAAAAGTTGACTTGAGCGACAACAATAGACAATCTATACAAGAATGAAATATATAAAGCTTGTCATAGAATTTGATGGTACAAATTATCAGGGCTGGCAGACTCAAAAGTCAGGCATTACAGTTCAGGATTGTATGGGCAGGGCTATTTCAGGAATTACTGGTGAATCCATAAAAATAAACAGCGCCAGCAGGACTGATGCTGGAGTCCATGCGCTGGGACAGGTAGCTGTATTTAGGACAGATTCGAAACTTCCGGCAGATACTCTGAAGAGAGCCCTTAATGCAAGGCTGCCCAGTGACATACGAATACTCGATGCTGAAGCTCTTGATTATGAGTTTCATCCAAGATACGAGGCTGTCAAAAAGAGTTATTTTTATCTCATAGAAAAAACTCATAAACAGTCAGTTTTTTTCCACAGCTACACATGGAGAGTTCCGGTGAGCCTGGATTTTTTTAGTATGAAGAAAGCCTCAGAGTTGCTTCAAGGGAAGCGTGATTTTTCAGCCTTCAGAGGCACGGGCTGTGGAGCGAGGACAACAGTCAGGACCATACATTCAATAACTTTGTCCAGACATGATTACATAGACTTTATGACCGCAAGAATACAGGGAGATTTCATTAAAATAAGGATGGAGGCAAACGCCTTTCTTAGACACATGGTGAGAAATATAGTCGGCACACTCGCTGAAGTCGGGAAAGGCAGGATAGCACCTGAAACAGTAACAGATATCCTGGCTTCATGCGACAGGAAAATGGCAGGCCCTACAGCGCCTGCAAAGGGCCTTTTTCTCGAAAAGGTTTTTTACCCTGACAGAGCCTCTGACAAGTTTGGCAACAACCCTTATTGACATCAGTGACGGCAGCTTTATGCAGCTGAGCTGTCGCTGGCTATCATTGGGGCAGGGGGTCTCTAACTGGGTTTACTGAAACAAAAGAGTCATTTCATCGAACCTCTGCAGTTTATCATCGCCATATTTTCTGATATCCTCCCTGACTTCCTCAAGTGTCTTTTCTGAACATAAGGCACCCGTTTTTTTTGAATAAAACTTATCTGCGTAACAGATAATCTTTTCCTCAAGTGTAACCGGCAGCATTTCTCTGGCCGGAAGAGGAAGGTCCCAGCCCATAATGTCACTGATACTTAAGCCGACTCCGACATGTCTTTCACAGACAAGGGCATGTATCGGCAACCCCTCTTTTTCAAGCAAATCCCTGCCCAGATAGCCATGACAGATATAATCCCTATTGCCATAACAACC
>JAGSYM010000330.1 GCA_018262395.1 Nitrospirota bacterium
TTGCTTGCCCGCCGTTCTTTTGGAGGGACCGGACATTCCATAAGTTACTGAAAAATTGGATTCCCCAATCAAGTCGGGGAATGACAACTAATTATAATTCATTTTTGCGGACAGGCACGATAATGTTTCCTAAGTGACCTGCTTGGATAATTTTACGTAATATTCCATATCCAGCAACCGCCTTTTAATATCAATCCCGCCGGAGTATCCGCCGAGTGAACCATCCGACTCAATGATCCGGTGGCACGGGATGATAATCGGGATTGGGTTGCGGCTGAGTGCCTGACCGACTGCCCTTGATGCATTCGGCTTGCCGATCTTTTCAGCAAGCCATTTGTATGTCCGGGTCTCTCCGTAGGGAATCATTGTGAGGACATGCCATACCGCGTTTTCGAATTCAGTCCCGCTCTTGAATGCTATCGTTTGGGTGAATTCCTCTCTGCCGCTTTCAAAATATTCTTTCAGTTCCTTTTTCAGCAGAGGCGGGGCTTTCCCTTTGCGGAGCACCCTGGCAGGTTTGAGGAAATCGATCCCACAGAGGGTTTTCCCTGCACAGATAAGATACAGGGTCCCGATGGGGCTTGCAAAGGTATCGTAGCAGGACTCAGTACTGCTCGACCTCTTCGCGCTCATACTGTTCCTTGGAGTAGACCGCTACCCTGTCTCCTCCCTTGTTAAAAGCCCGGGCAAGGGCCTTCTCAGCACAGAGGATGAATTCTTCTGTTGTCTGTCCGTCAAGGAATGTCAGCCCGATGCTGGCGGTAATCTGCCCCTTCGGCTGGGAATCCTCATAGATGAACGGATAGTTTTTAATAATCGCATTAAATCTGTTGCTCATCGAGAGTGCTGCAGTGATAACCGTGTTGGGGAGTATGATTGCAAACGAGTCCCCGCCGTAGCGGACAACGATATCAGAACCCCGTATATTTTTTCTCAGGAGTTCAGCAACTTTCTTCAGTGTTATATTGCCGTAATAATCACCGTGGTTCTTTACGTACTGATCAAAAAAGTCCAGGTCGAGAAGCAGAAGATTCAAGGGCAGTTTGTATCTCGTCGCCCGCTCAACCTCCTGGGCAAGGCGTATCTGAAAATACCGGTGACTGAATACCCCTGTCAGGTCGTCTATGAGACCGGCCCTTTTCGGATAGAGCATTTCAAGTTCCTTGATGTGGCCTATCAACTCTTTCGTATCAAATGAATATTTCTGGACGATGCGCTCAATTTTCCCCACGAGCGTTATTCTGTCATCAACAGAAAGATCTCTTTCCGTAAGGATGAAAACGGGGATATCCTTCGTGGAGGGATTTTCCTTTATTTCACTGATTACGTCAAACCCCAGCATATCCGGCATAGTAAAATTCAGCAGGATAACTCCCGGCCGTAATAGAGTTGCGAGCTCTATTCCCCGTTTCCCGGTCGAGGCCGTATAAATGAGAAAACCCTGTGATTCAAAAATATCCTTAAAATTCTGGGTAACTTCATCTTCAGATTCTATAATCAGGACAGAGACCGGCAGGACTTTTTTACCCCTGGAAACAGAGATCTCCTCAAGTTTTCCGATGAGGGCCTCTTTGTCGAGCGGTTTCATGAGGTAATCCGCCGCCCCAAGGGCAAAGGCGAGGTCTTTATTGTCAACGATGGAATGGATGATTACGGGTATATCTGCTGTCTGCTTGTCGATCTTCAGTTCCTGCAAGACCTCCCACCCATCCTTTTTCGGCAGCAGAACATCCAATGTTACTGCAAAGGGGTGAAGGGTTTTTGCCTTTTCAATCGCCTCCTGTCCATTAAATGCATGCGCTACTTTGTATCCTGCCTGTGTAAGATGCAGAGTCAGAAGCTCTACGGTAGCAAGGTCATCCTCAACAACCAGGATGAGAGGCGCCTCTTCTTTCATCCATGGGAAATTGAGGCTCACTGCTTCCAGATGTTCAGTGACAGCGGTCTCTGTAACCGGTGAGGTAACGGGGACAAGAAAGGTAAACGTGCTCCCTTGCCCGATAGTGCTTTCTACGGTTATCATCCCCCCGTGGAGTTCAACAAGTTTCTTAGAAAGAGCAAGGCCCAGTCCCACACCACCATATTTTTTTGCATAGGAGGAACTTGCCTGTTCAAACTCGTCGAAGATCCTCTCCCTGTCTTCGGGACTTATGCCGATACCGGTATCCTGAACAGCGAATCGTATAAACTCGAGGCCGGGCACCGGAGCCAGATAGTACCTGTCCGGATTCTCTTCCCTTGCGACAGAAACTTTCACCATGCCCCCTTCCGGGGTAAATTTTATTGCATTGGAAAGAAGGTTATAGAGGATCTGCTTCAGTTTTACCCTGTCCGCAGCTATCGAATTGATGTTTTCCCCGATTGCAGTGACAATTTCTATAAATTTATTTTCAACAAGAGGCTTCATGGTATTGATAACCTCACCGATTACATCGTCGATCAGGAATGTTTCGTATACCATTTCATATTTTCCGGACTCTATCTTTGCGATATCGAGGATATTGTTGATGAGTTCCAGCAGATGCTTTCCTGAGGTGTA
>JAGSYM010000048.1 GCA_018262395.1 Nitrospirota bacterium
CTTGGGATTATCTATGATACCCGGGATAATCCATTCTATCCGACGAAAGGGATTCTGTCCGGAATCTCAACGAAGCTCACGTCACCTGTCTTTCTTTCAGAGTCCGATTTCATCAAACTGACCCTGTATGGCAACATCTACCATGAACTCATACCCGGGCTTGTACTCGCTGCATCACTGAGGGGTGGCCTTGCAAAAGGATACGGCGCCACTACAGAGCTGCCGATTGTTGAGAGATTTTTTCTCGGTGGCAGAACAACAGTGAGAGGATATGAGCAGGATACCCTCGGCCCGAAAGGTTCGGACGACAATCCGACCGGCGGTAATGCATTTCTCATGGAAAACCTGGAGATGCGGATTTCTTTGGGGAAGGGCATAGGGCTCGTGACCTTTCTCGATGGTGGTAATGTTTGGGTGGATACGAAGGACGTGGACCCTTCAAACATGAAATTCACCGCAGGCCTCGGGTTACGCTATGACACCCCTGTCGGTCCCTTGCGGGTTGATTACGGATATAAACTACAGAAGGAGAAGGATGAAAGCACAGGCGAGCTGCATTTCAGTATCGGACATGCATTCTGAAAATCCAGGATTAAAATCAGTAATCACAGCGGTGATAACTCACCTCAACTGTCATTGCGAGCACCCGAAGGGTGCGTGGCAATCTGTCAGACAATGATGAGATCGCTTCGTTTCACTCGCAATGACAATTTTTATCTGTGGATTTCGGAGAAATTAAAATTCTCTGTTTCTTTTTATTTCTTGTGTATTACTTTTATAGTAACCTTAACGCTGTGCTCGTCGCTCTCTGCCGGGATTCAGGACAGGGTGGTGGCATATGCTGATAACTCGGCGATAACGCTCAGCGAGCTGGAGAAGAAATACGCTGAAACAGTACACGTGACTCCTGCTGTTACGAGAGAAGAAGTCCTGAACACTATGATTAACAGGTTACTCTTGGTAAGGGAGGCAAGGAAGATTCGGTTAAAATCACAGCTTGAAGATGCATTGCTGAAAGAGTATGTTGATTTGAAAATTCGGGCATTCATACGGATAAAAGATGAGGAGATAAGAACCTTTTTCGATACGCATACCGCCGATTTCACGGGAAAGGAACTCGACGAAATGAGAGAGGATATTGAGAACTATCTTATCGAACAGGAAGTGAACAGTCGGCTGAAAGAGCATATTGCCGAACTCAGAAACAATGCCTGCGTTAAGATACAACTTAACGAGAAGACGCAGGAATAGGGCATGGTTTGCAGATGGTGTCACGAGGTGTTCGGTCAGGATATCGGTAAATGAAAAAACTCCTTATTAGCATGGGGGACCCCGGAGGAGTAGGGCCTGAAATTATTGCACAGGCGCTGAGTTCATCAGTTGTCAGGAAATCCTGTATCCCGATTGTGGTTGGTGATACACGCATCATGGGAAAGGCATTACATCTTCTTAGGAATTCTCGGAAGCTGCAGGAAATACCATCGCCTGACGAAGCTGAAGGCAGCGGGAGACGGATTTATATTATTAACGTAGAAACGATGATCCCTCAGGCTATCCCTCAAAAGATACCAACTGCGGCGGGCGGGGGTGCTTCTGTGAGCTATATCAGGAAGGCTGTCGAGCTTGCAATGCATAAACAAGTGGACGGCATAGTTACAGCCCCCGTCTCAAAAGAAGCACTGAAGATGGCCGGATTTGCATGGCCGGGTCATACAGAGATGCTTGCTGAATTATCGCGAACGAGATCGTATGCGATGATGCTGGTCGGAGGACCATTGCGTGTTATTCTTGTTACGATTCATACCGCGCTGAAAAATGTCCCTGAGCTGATTACCAGGCAGAGGATACTGCAAATCATCCGTCTTGCAAAAAAAGCATGTGACATGTTGAAGATACGCAACCCAAGGATTGCAGTTGCCGGACTTAATCCGCATGCAGGAGAAGCCGGGATATTCGGGGATGAGGAGATAACGAAGATTGTTCCGGCCATCAGGCAGGCAAACAGGGAAGGAATTCCTGCTTCAGGTCCTTATCCGCCGGATATAGTTTTTTATAAAGCATATCAGGGCGAAATTGATATTGTTGTCTCCATGTATCATGATCAGGGATTGATTCCCCTGAAAACGACCGCCTTTGATAAAGGTGTGAATGTTACCGTTGGGCTTCCGTTTGTCCGCACATCCCCTGACCATGGAACTGCATATGACATTGCCTGGAAAGGGATGGCAAATCCGTCAAGCATGATCGAAGCGATAAAACTGGCAGCAAAGCTGAAGATATAAATCTCAGTGAACATAATGAGCCTGAATAAGAAGCATATCATTAGCTGGACATTCTTCGATTTTGCAAACTCAAGCTATTCCGCTGTCATAGCTGCTGTTGTCTTCCCGGTGTACTACGTGGATGTCGTTGTCGGAAATGAGACAGGCCTTGGGGACCTTTGGTGGGGAAGAGCGATATCAGTCAGCATGGCAATTGTTGCCCTCAGTTCCCCATTCCTTGGAGGGATAGCCGATTTTGGCGGTATCAGGAAACGATTCCTGTTTTTGTATACTGCTCTGAGTGTCCTCGCAGTCGCGAGCCTCTCTATCCTCGGTAAGGGAATGATCATTGAGGGCTTCCTGTTGATTGCGATAGCAAATCTCGGCATGGAAGGAGGGCTTGTCTTTTATAATTCTTTTCTTCCCCGCATTGCGCCACGCGAGTACCAAGGCAGAGTTTCTGCCTGGGGATTTATGGTAGGGTATGCCGGGTCTATCATTTCGCTCCTGTTCGCTCTTCCGCTCATCCAAGATGGGTATTTCAAGGCTACCTGGGTTATGGTTGCAGTTTTTTTTGCAGTCTGCTCCATACCTGCCTTTCTTTTTCTGCCAAAGGATACGAAAGAAGGATACACAATCATGCATTCTGCTATGAGAGGTCTCAGGCATGCTGTAACGACGCTCAGGGAAATCGTGCGACGAAAAGAACCGGGGAAGTTCCTGTTCTCATACCTTATTTATGAAGATGGGGTGAGCACCGTAATTGTGTTTTCGAGTATTTTTGCCGCAACAACGCTCGGATTTCAGCCCAGGGAACTTATATTCCTTTACCTCACTGTTCAGGCAACAGCTCTTTTGGGCTCTCTTGTAATGGCAAAACCGATTGATCTGTGGGGTCCCAAGAAAGTCGTTATGATGTCACTGGTCCTGTGGGCGGCTGTGGCAGTAACCGCATTTTTTGTCGAGACAAAGAACCACTTCTGGTTCATTGCGACATCTGCCGGACTCGGACTCGGAACAGTGCAGGCAGCTTCGCGAGCCTTTTATGCCCAGTTCATACCGGAAGGAAAAGAAGCCGAGTATTTTGGTCTATATTCCTTAGCCGGGAAATCGTCCGCTGTCATAGGCCCGATTGTTTTTGGACAAATTTCTACGACATTCGGCAGCCAGAGGCCTGCCATTCTTTCTGTGGCTGCTTTCTTTCTTATCGGTCTGATTATGCTTTTTTTTGTTCGGGGAGGAGCACCCAATATAGAAGGGAAATAATTGGCAACAACATCTTGATTGCCGAATATGAAAATGACAAAAAAATCTCTTGGACAGCATTTTCTCATTGATCCTTTCATCATCGGGGGGATTATCGAATCTGCGCAGCTGGAGCCGGAAACCCTTGTTGTTGAAATCGGTCCCGGACCCGGGAAACTCACGCGAATGCTCTCTGAAAGATTCCGAAGGGTTGTTGCAATCGAGCTTGATGAGAAATTATATGCACGGTTGAGAATAGAACTCGCAGGATGCGGCAATATTGAACTGATACACGGAGACGCCCTTGAATACCCTTACGAAACACTCCCTGAGTTCAATGTTATCGCGAACATCCCTTATTACATCACGACTCCGATAATCTTCAGGCTTCTGGATTCGAGAAAGAATCTGAGGTCTATGACCTTAACTATTCAGAAGGAGGTGGCAGAGAGAATTGTTGCAACCCCGGGTGGAAAAGACTATGGCGTGCTGTCGATTATGGTGCAATACTATACAGTTCCGACTTTCCAATTTATTATTCCCAAAGAGGCATTCCGTCCTGTGCCAAAAGTTGACTCTGCTGTTATCCGTATGCAGATTCTTGAGAAACCCCCTGTTGACGTGGGAGATGAAAAATTATTCTTCAAGCTGGTGAGAACTGCTTTTTCCCAGAGGAGGAAAATGCTTGCAAACTCCCTCAAAAACGTCCGAAGCGACATCAGGCAAAGGCTGACAGAGGCGGGAATCGATCCTCAGAGAAGGCCCGAGACACTCAGTATGGAAGAGTTTGCACGACTCTCATTTATGAACAACAAGTAGAAGTCTACCAACGAGGAAGGAGTCTACGAATGTAAAATCACTCCTCCCCTCCCGTTACCAAGGGGAGCAATAATCCCCCTCTTTAGAAAAGAGGGGTAAGGGGTGAATTTTTAATTAACGTTAATTCAAATTTCTTTGATTCCTATGTTGCCTGCTTCATGATTCTCTCTATGTCGTCCCTTTCCAAGACCTCTTCTTTGATCAGTGCATCTGCAAGCACATCAAGCGTCTTCCTGTTATTTGTTACTATCTCCTCTGATTTTGTTTCTGCCTGAGAGATTAATGCGTGAATTTCCTGATCCATGAGCCAGGCCATTTCTTCGCTGTAACGCTTCGGCAGAGCGAGTTCCCTTCCCAGAAATGGATGCTCCTCCCCCCGACCGAGATTGACTGGTCCGACTTTATCACTCATGCCCCATTGGGCTACCATCTTTTCTGCGAGGTCGGTTGCCTCTTTCAGATCGTTCTGTGCACCGCTGCTCACGTCATGAAAGACAATCTTTTCAGCAACCCTTCCGGCAAGCGCAACACTCAATCTGTTAATCAGATAGGATTTGGGATAATAGTGCCTGTCCTCTTCAGGCAGCAGTTGCGTTGCACCCATGGCAAGTCCCCGCGGAATGATGCTTACCTTGTGGACAGGGTCTGTCCCGGGGAGATTCCATGCGACAAGCGCATGTCCTGCTTCGTGGTACGCGGTTATTTTCTTTTCCGCGTCACTGATGGTTTCATCCCGCACATGGCCCATGAGTATGATATCCCGTGCATCCTCGAAATCACTGATGTCAATCTTATCCTTGTTTTTCCTGATGGCAATCAGTGCAGCCTCGTTTGCTATGTTCTCAAGGTCAGCCCCTGTCATCCCGGGAGTTCCCCGTGCAATTTTTTCGAGGTCAATATTGTCATCCAATACCTTGCTTCTTGTGTGAACGTCGAGAATGGCTTTCCGTTCTTTCATGCCAGGCCTGTCTATAACGATGTGCCTGTCAAAACGCCCGGGCCTGAGCAATGCAGGATCCAGGACGTCCGGCCTGTTTGTCGCTGCCAGCACAATTACCTCTTCATGGGATTCAAACCCGTCCATTTCGCTGAGCAGCTGATTCAGTGTCTGTTCCCTCTCATCGTGCCCGCCTCCGAGGCCGGCACCGCGTGTGCGGCCGACAGCGTCAATTTCATCGATAAAAATAATACTCGGCTGAGATTCCTTTGCTTTTTTAAACATGTCCCTGACCCGCGATGCTCCTACTCCAACAAACATTTCGATAAATTCAGAACCGCTGATACTAAAAAAAGGGACCCCTGCCTCGCCTGCGACAGCTCGTGCGAGAAGCGTTTTCCCTGTGCCTGGTGCTCCGACTAACAGTACGCCCTTCGGGACTTTTGCACCAAGTTTCCTGAATCTTGATGGATCCTTGAGGAACTCGATCGTTTCCTTCAGTTCCTGTTTGACTTTATCCATTCCTGCAACGTCCTTGAAAGTTACACCGACTTTCTTTGCATCAAACAGTTTTGCCTTGCTCGAGCCAAATGTAAAAAGTCCTCCGGGCCCGCCCTGGATCTGTTGTGCGCGCCTCATGATAAGTATCCAGATGCCAATGATGAGAAGCCACGGAAGAACCCCGATCAGAATCTGCCAGAGTATGGAACCCTTCTCAGACGGTTCAACAGTAATAAGAACAGTCTTTTCCTGGAGCGCTTTGATAAGGTCTTCACCCTGGAAAGAAGGAAGAAAGGTTTGGAATTGTTTTACCGTAACCGTCTTTTTTTCGTCGGGAAGCTGAATGGGTGTCTCTTTTACGAATGATCCGGTTATCTGAAGCTCCTTTATGGTAACAGCATGAATGTTCCCGGCATTCAGTTGTTCGAGAAACTGGCTGTACCCTATGGTATGGTATTCAGGAGCTCCAAGCCTGAAAAATATATTCCACAGATACATGAACAGAAGGAAGATGAGAACGGCCGAAATAATTCGCCACTGGGGGCTTTTCATCAGGTCTGTCATCGTTTTCTTGTCTTCAGCCATGCTTAAATATGATCGAAATTACGTAAAAATTCAACTTTTTAAGACAGTGTATGAAAGTTGACTCTCTCTGTTATACCTGTTAAAGTTTACAATATACTATTTGCATTCAGAAAGGAGACGGATATGGAAGACGATTACAGGAAAATTGCAGCGGCGTTTCTCGTAGGGGGACTCGTCGGCGCAGCGGTTGCACTGCTCTACGCACCAAAGTCAGGACGGGAAACAAGAAAGGATATTGCAAAGACCGCGCGGAAGATCAAAAAAGAGAGCGTGCATTTGGTTGAAGATGCTGTTGACAGCATAAATGATTTTACCGGTGAAGTGAGAGATAAGGTTACCGATGTTATAGAACGGGGCAAAGACCTCTCTGAGGGTGCAAAGAAAGAGATTATCAGAAATCTGGAGCATGGACAGAAGGTCATAGAAAAACAGAAGAAGAGGATCGTTGAAGCGCTCGGGATATAGGTCTGTTGCAGAACTTTATGCACAGATGCAAACATGCCGGCATGAAACAGCAATCATGTGTGGCGGAGGGGGTGAGATTCGAACTCACGGTAGAGTTGCCCCTACAACGATTTTCAAGACCGTCGCCTTCAACCGCTCGGCCACCCCTCCCTCTGAAAAAGTATAAAGCAGACAGGAGACAGCAAACAGGGAAAAGGAAAAAAAGAACATGCAAAAAACCTGATGAATATTATACCAAAAACACTATTTGACTTTTTAGAGAGAATTCATGTTAATTAATAAAATTTGTTTTATATCTTAAAACTATAGAGGTGATCATGCAAGATTCGGCTATTCAGTTAATTCTACAGGCGGGCTTGGTTGTTAAGGGTGTTTTACTCATCCTGCTGTTTTTTTCGATTGTATCGTGGGCGATCATATTCTATAAACAGCGATATTTTTCGAAAGCACATAAG
>JAGSYM010000331.1 GCA_018262395.1 Nitrospirota bacterium
GATACCCTTATGTCTATGGTCTTGCCGGAGAACGTCACCTTTATCCTGCCGTCCTGAGGAAGCCTTCTCTCAGCTATATTCATCTGCGAAAGCAGTTTTATCCTCGACACAACAGCAGAATACATCCTGACAGGAAGGGTCTCTTTTTCATATAGCACGCCGTCGATCCTGTATCGAACCCTTACATTGTATTCACCAGGCTCAACATGTATATCACTGGCCCGGTCATTTACAGCATTTCCCATCAAAAGGTTTACCAGCTGTATTATCCCCTTTTCCTGCGCTAGGTCCTTCAGGTAGTTTATTTCCCCTGACAGTTCAGTCCCTGACAGCTCGTCCTCAGCAGTGTCCTCTATCAGTCTCTGCATCACAGCGCTTCTGGAACCATGAAGCAGATGAAGGTGCTGGAGCATCTCGGATTTTTTGGCAAGAACTACAGATATTGCATAGTCATAGGAGGCCCTTAGAGACTCAAGCGCCTCAATATTGGTCGGGTCCCCAATTGCAACTTTAAGATCATCACCCTTCAGTTCAAGCGGAATAATAAGGTTCTTCTCAAGAAAATCAAAGGAAATCTTCTCGATAGGGAGTGTCTCGGGGAAATCTTCCATAGCAATAAGCGGCATATCAAACTGCGTGGACAAGGCCCTGAAAACATCGCCTTCCGCAATACCTTCTTCATCCATCAGGATCTCGCAAAACCTCCGTTTCATACCCTCGGCCTTCTGCAAATCAAGGACCTTTTTTATGTCCTCAGACTTTATATTGCCTGCTTCAAGGAGTATCTCGCCGATTTTTCTACGCATCTTAATTTGTCGGAATTTTGGGGAGCGTGCCAAAGAGATATTTGAAATCTTCATCTTCAAACCTTACTCCCATGCCAACATAGCCTCCAAACCATTTTTTGTTAAATATATTATCAGCACCAGCGCTCATAAAGATATTTTTAAAAACATAATGCTCCACACCAACTTTTACATGCGGATTCTTGGAACTGTCTTCATCATTTGAAAAATCCCATATGTCAGCTGTTAGCCTTCCCTTGTTATCGTTGAAGAAATAATCTCCGCCTATTCCAAAGGTACTCTCAGTCAATCCTCCTCTGACGGCAACGTCACCAAATCTTTTGGCAAACTGAGCGGTAAATTCCACACGCTTTTTTGTTTTTTCTTCTTTTATAACCGATCCCGGCGGAGTTGTGACTGTTTCTGTAGTTTTAACACTGCCGACGGGGTCGCTAACCACGCCCAGGATATAATATTTATCCTTTCTGGGTTGCAACGTGACATAGAAGGCACCTTTGCTTTCCTCCGGTTTCGTAAGGTATTCCCCCTGAAAAGTAATAAACGTCCTGAACCTCTCGACAGCAGAGATGGTCTTATTTACTCCTTCAGCAGCCTTGTTAAGCGATTCATAAAGACGGTCATCCTTGACAAGCTTGCCGAGAGACCCTTCACCATTGTTGATCTGTTGTGAAATGTTGTCAATTGATGCCACGGCACTCTTGACTGCCGGCCTGTTTTCCTCTACCATCGCCCGAAGTTCAGCGGTGGCCCTGTTCAGATTCTCTACAATATCGGGACCATTCTTCTTAAGAGTACCGGAAAAATCTTTCATATTTGCCACAGTACTGGTCAGGGGCTCCCTGTTACTTTCAATAAGACTGCTTATCGAATCAGTGAGACTATTGATATTATCCAGCACACTCCTGAGCTTATGATCATTCACAGAAATGGTCTGTCTCATGTCAGCGGTAAGCTCCCTGAGGTTTACTATTGTCTGGCCCAGGGAATTTTTGGCTTCCTCGGTACCTATAACATCATTAATGGATGTCGCAAGAGTTGTAAACTTTTCAGAGACATTTATTAAATTCCTTGCAAGGTCATCAATATCAACCAGTTCAGTCACCTTTCCTATCGTGTCCCCGTCTTTCAGAATGCCTGCTTCTGAGGTCCCTGTCCTGATATCAAGATATTTATCACCCAAAAGTCCCGAAAGCTTGATAGAAGCAACTGCATTTCTGTAAATCTTCACATCCGGATTAATTAAAAGTTTGACCTCCGCCTTGCCGTCAGCCAGCTTCACTGAATCAACTATCCCTGCGTCAACGCCAGCAATCCTTACCCTTGTCTTTTCATCAAGCCCGGCCGTATTCTTAAAATGGACATGCAGGGTGTAGCCCCGGGCTTTGGCCCATTCCAGACCACCTACCTTAAAAGTCATGAAAGTTAGTATAGCCAGGACAGAAAGAGCAAAGACTCCAACTTTAAGCTCTGCTGAAAACTCTTTCAATATCCACCCCTTCTATCTTTATCGGCCCGACAGCACTGCCTGTTATGAATTGTCTTACAACCGGATTTTCAGTGTTTTTTATCTCACTGGGAGAGTCGGTCTGGATGATCCTTCCTTCATAGAGCATTGATATTCTGTCAGCTATTTTATATGCGCTGTTCATGTCATGGGTAATCGCTACTGACGTAACAGAAAGTCTTTCTCTCATCTCCACAATAAGGTCGTTTATAGC
>JAGSYM010000049.1 GCA_018262395.1 Nitrospirota bacterium
TGATGCTGACCCTTCCCTGGAGGACCTTGCCCTTCTGAGACTCGGCAGACATTTCAGGATGTCAGAGAGCTGCAAGATAATAGTTGGCAGAAACAAAGATGAAAATGAGGCCCTAACTGCACTGGATAGCGGACATGGTATCAGCCTTAGGGTCGAAAGCTACGCGAGTCCCATTGTGATTGTAAGGGGAAAAGCTGCAGAAGAAATCATCCTGGCTGCGGCTTCACTATGCGCTAGGTATTCTGATGCAAGGCATCTCAATGATATCGATGTGAAGGTCACTGAGGACGGCAGGATATACACACTGCTTGTTGCACCTGCAGGAGAAGATCTTATTGATCAGTACAAGATTGAGAAAAAAGACAAGAAAAAGGCCTTGATCAGAGTCTGACAGGAACGCCTTTTGAATGAAGATACTCCTTGGCCTCTTTTATCGTATATTCCCTGAAATGAAATATCGAAGCTGCCAAAACAGCGTCTGCCTTGCCCTCAGCAAGCCCCTCGTAAAGGTGTTCCAGATTCCCCGCCCCTCCTGATGCGATGACAGGAATCGAGACAGTCTCTGAGATCATTTTAGTCAGCTCTATATCGTAACCGTCCTTTGTGCCGTCCTTGTCCATACTGGTGAGCATGAACTCTCCGGCCCCGAGCTCTTCCATCTTCCTGGCCCAGGCAATTGCGTTTATGAGCTTCATTTTTCTGCCGCCGTGGGTTGATATGGCCCAGGTCAATTCCTTGACGGGCAGATCCAAAATAACGTCTTTCAGAGTTGGGTCGCTGAACCATCCTTCCCCTGTTGCATCGGCTATGTTCTCAGCAACTCTTTTTGCGTCTATCGCGACCACGATGCACTGGCTCCCGAACTTCTCCGCGGCACGGCTTATAAAATGAGGGTCTTTTACCGCGGTTGTATTTATCGAGACCTTATCACACCCTGCCCTGAGCAGGGCCTTTATATCGTCAAGTGTTTTTATGCCTCCTCCGACAGTTAGGGGCATGAATACGTCTTCTGCTGTCCTTTCGACGACGTCGAGAATTATCTTTCTTTTTTCGTGAGAAGCGGTAATGTCCAGGAAGATGAGCTCATCAGCCCCCTGTTTATCATAGTAGAGGGCATTTTCTACCGGGTCGCCGGCATCTCGCAGGTTTACAAAACTTACACCTTTTACAACGCGGCCGTCTTTTACGTCAAGGCATGGGATAATACGTTTGGCCAGCATATCCGGTCCTAGTGATTTTTTCCAGAAGAGGCAAGCTGTATTGCTTCCTTGAGGTCAAGGGACCCTGCATAGATCGCCTTGCCGGTTATCGCTCCCCAGAGGTTTTCAATTTTCAGCAGATTTTTTATATCTTCAATGTTTGCCACACCGCCAGAAGCGATAACAGGAATATCCACTGTTTTGACCATATCTTCCAGGGCAGGCAGATTAGGGCCTGTCAGCATCCCGTCTCTCGATATATCTGTGTAGATAATGCCTGAAACTCCGATAGCTTCGACTTTTAGTGCCAGTTCTCTGGCGTCAATAGAGCTGACCTCTTCCCAGCCTTTTACCGCAACTTTTCCGTTTTTGGCGTCGATGCCAATAAAAATACTGCCGGGAAATCTTCTGCATGCATCAGTGACAAACTGTATATCTTCTATTGCGGAAGTCCCTATTATCACCCTGTTAATGCCCGCGGAAACCAGTCTGTCGACTGTTGAAATATCCCTAATGCCGCCGCCAACCTCTATGTCCATATCAACGGATTTTCTGATTTCGATGATGCGAGCGTAATTTTTCTGGCTGCCCGTAAAAGCGCCGTCAAGGTCTACAACATGAAGGACCTTTGCGCCGGAAGATTCCCAATTTTTTGCTGTTCCTGAGGGATCTCCTGAATATACCGTAATAGCCTCTTTCCTGCCTTGCTGAAGTCTGACGCACTGTCCGTCTTTTAAATCTATTGCCGGAATAATAAGCATGTATTAATATAACAGAACTAAACGTTATTTTACAGAGGAAAACCTTGTGTCCATATCCGAAAAATAATATGACATCATACAGAAACAGAAAGATTGTCAGCATTATGACAGGCAATATTGTATCGAGATGGACAGCCGTTTTGGTGTTTTTTGTCTTGCTTGCTATTTTGCCCGGGAATGTTTCGGCCTTTAATATCCCGGAGAAGCTCATCTTCGACCTGACGTGGACTGGACTTAAGGCAGGCACCGCAACGCTTGAAATAGTAAACGAGAAAGGATACGCGAAAATCATTTCAACTGCCCGGTCCGCTGAATGGCTGTCTGCTTTTTATATGGTTGATGACAGGACAGAGTCTGTCCTGAAAAATGCGCCGACAGTGTCATTTATTGGCTTGCCTGAAAACTACAGGATTAAATTGAGGGAAGGCAGGCACAGGCGTGATAAGGAAGCGATTTTTGACCATGCAAATCGCCGTGTGACTTTCATTGACCATATTCGAAATGAAAAAAAGAACTATAAGATCGGGGAAAATACCCTCGACCCTCTTTCAAGCTTTTATTTTATAAGGACGAAGAAATGTGAAGTCGGGAAATCGGTCTATGTGGATATATTCGACAGTAAAAAATTATGGAATGTGGAAGTTCAGGTGCTCAGGAAAGAAAGGATAAAAACAAAGCTTGGGCAATTCGATACAGTGGTCATAAAACCCCTGATGAAATCCGAGGGTATCTTTAACAGAAAAGGCGATATGTATATCTGGCTCACGGATGACCTCAAGAGTCTCCCTGTAAAGATGCAGACAAAGGTGGCAGTCGGCTACATTACCGCAACTCTGACAGGAGGGTCGTATTAAGAATGAATTTCTGCTGACCTTTTATCCCGCTGAATGTTTAAATAAACTTTCCCTTTCTATATACTATCAGCTATGAATATGTACAGAAAAATTATTGAACTCACGAAACCTTACTGGCCACAGGTTATGCTGGCCATTATTTTTGGCTTGGCGGCCTCAGCTTTAACAGGGGCGATAGCTTGGCTGGTAAAGCCTGCCCTTGACATTGTATTTATCGAAAAACAATACAAATATCTGGCTTTTTTCCCGGTTGGCATCTTTGCCCTTTTCACTGTAAAGGGTATTCTGCAATTCGGACAGGCCTACCTGATGGGATCATCCGGTTTGAAATTGATCAGAGATATGCAAAACAGGCTCCACAATCATGTTTTATACATACCTGTTTCGTATTTTCATCGGGAATCATCCGGAGTCGTCATATCCAGGGTCATTACCGACGTGAGAATGATGGGGTCTCTTTTTACGAATGTGATAAAAACGGTAATTGTTGAGGTGCCAACTATCATTGTACTTCTGGGAATAGCCCTTTACAGGAAATGGGATTTAACGCTGTTAAGTCTTATAATGATCCCTTTTATCGCGTACAGCACCAGGAAGCTCGGAAAAAAGGTAAAAAGGAGGACCAAAGAGGCCCAAAGCAAATTATCTTTTCTTACTCAGAGGCTGGGCGAAAGCATTACCGGGGCCAAAGTAATAAAGGTATTCAACAGGGAGGCAATCAGGGATGAAAAGTTTATAGTAGAAAATGACAGGGTATGCAGAGAAAATGTCAAGGTCATAAAATTTAAGGAAGCGACAAAACTCCTGATAGATGTTTTTACAGGCATAGCAATAGGTCTGATATTGTGGTATGGGGGAAGTCAGGTTAAAAATGGCGCGATCACTTCAGGAGATTTTGCTTCTATAATTGCCGCCATATACATGGTATTTACACCTGTTAAAAAATTGGGGGATTCATATACGTTTCTACAGGAGATAAGGGCAGTTATAGAAAGGATAGAAACAGTCTTGCACACAAAAAAGGAAGATACTGGCACGATCGAACTGGATGGGATAAAAAAAGCGGTAATCTTTAAGAACGTCTCATTTGCCTATTCGCCGGATGCTGAGCCGGTCCTGAAAAATATAAACCTTGAAATAAAGGCAGGTGAGGTCATTGCCATTGTTGGTCCAAGCGGGGCCGGTAAAACATCTCTCGCTGACCTGCTGCCGAGATTTTATGATCCGATAGAAGGAAGTATCACCATAGACGACATAGATATAAAAAGTGTCGATCTGAAATCACTGAGGAACCTCATAGGCATTGTGAGCCAGGACATCATCCTTTTTAACGACACGGTGAGAGAAAATATTGGCTTTGGTAATCATGAAGCCGGATTTGATGAGATTAAGAAAGCCGCTGAGATGGCATATGCTGATGAATTTATTGAAAGATTTCCCGAAGGTTACGATACCATTATAGGGGAGAGAGGCCTTAACCTCTCCGGCGGACAAAGACAGAGGCTTGCCATATCACGGGCCATCCTGAAAAATCCCCCCTTACTGATCCTCGATGAGGCGACATCTTCCCTTGATAATGTGTCCGAGGCATTGGTGCAGAAGGCCCTTGACGGGCTGCTTAGGAATAGGACAACAATTGTTATTGCACACAGGCTTTCAACCATAAAAAACGCAGACAGGATAGTTGTGCTGGAAGACGGGGCAATAACTGACATAGGGACACATGCAGAACTCCTCTCCAGAGGCCAGACATATTCAAGGCTTTGCGACGGATTGATGCTCTAGCTTACACAATTCATAACTCATGGTAAGAATAAGGCTGTATATAGAACTCTCGCTCATTCTCGTCCCGGAAGCGCTCCGGGACTCCGAGGCTTTTGTCTCCTGATTTCCTGGAAACATGCTGTCGGAATATCGGCAAAAAATCCGCTCGAATTCTATCCCCCGCCTTATACTGCTTCAATTTGCCTGAAATTGTAAATTATGTGGGCCATGCTGATAGGGGTTTGTTCTCACGTTAAGGATTAAAAAAGCGAGGTATTTTCTGGATTCTGACCAGCTACCAGATCGAAAACTCTGCGGGTCTCTTCAATATGCCGTTCCCATGTATAGTTTTCTGCTGCCTTTGCGGCGTTTGTGCCGATTTCCCTGCGGAGACTCTCAATAGTCATATTCTTGATAAAACTTGCGAGACTGCCTGAATCTCTCCAGTCATCGAGAATGAAACCATCCCTTCCGGGTGAGATAATTTCAGAGGCGCCGTTGGTCCTGGTGGTTATGACCGGCAGGCCGCAGGCCATTGCCTCAAGGCATGCATTGGCAAAGGGTTCATATCTGCTTGGCAAAACAAATATATCAGACATGCCATAATATTTTTCAACATCTCCTGTCCTGCCAATAAATATTATCTGGTCCGGACTGATTTTTTTCTCCGCGGCGAGTGAGGTATAATGTCCTGGATTACCGCGACCGACTACCAGCAGTCTGGTTTTTTCGTTTCCGTCTTTTGAGATTGCCTCAATAATTGTAGACAGCCCTTTTCTTTCCCAGTTATTTGAAACAAATAGAATGACGAGGTCCTTATCGCCGATCTGGTGCTTTCTGCGCATTTCATTCCTGTATTCCTTAACTCCGGGATTAAAAACATTGCTGTCTACTCCATTGTATATGACTTTTATTTTTTCTTCAGGAATATGGAAATATTCAATGATCTGGTTTTTGACAAGCTGAGAATTTGTGATAAAGAGTCGGCGGTCGGCATACTGGAATATCTTCCCCTCCAGAAACCGCATGACAAGATGCACGAGAGATGTTAGGTATTTTATCCATCTGAGCAGTGCCACGGGGTACTGGACTTTCATCCAATGCCTGTGGATACCGTCTCCGACCCTGTATATATCGACAGGGTATACCTGGCACAGGCTATAGACAAGATCAAACTTCTCTTTTCTGAGTATATTCCTGACGTTGCACTGGAAGGACAAAAGTCTCAGGGGAGAGAGCCATTTGACGGTTTTTATAAGGCGTGTTTCGGTCCCTTCTATGGCAGTGTCCATATGACCAGTAAAAATATGCACATCGTGTCCGGCCTTTGAAAGTTTTGCGGCAAGATTTGCAGAAACCCTTTCAGCTCCTCCAAGGCTTTGAGAAACCCGCTTTGTTATCAGTGCTATTTTCAATTGCCCCTTGATCTTTTTTTTCTAAGCTGAAGCTTAGCGTCGTGTTTTGAGATTTTCCTTGTCTTTAACATAATGCTTCTTGCCAGTTTTTTATTATCAGGTGTTAATTTATCGCTACCGGTATAGACGTGGAAAAACCTCAGAAGATCAGTTTTGGTAAACACGCCCAAGCCAGCAGCTGAGTAAGCCAACTGAGCAAGATCTTTGATCTTGTCATGCAGGCTGATAGTTCTGTTTTTATGCATCCTCTGGACATCTATTATGAAAAATTTATCCTCCTCCTGCCTTATAAGTACGTGGCCCAGATAAAAATCCTGATGATTCAGCCCATTGTTGTGTAAATCCCTTGCCAGGACGGCCAGTTTTTTTATGTATGCGCGCTTTTCATTTATTTTTTCATGGTCCAAAGACGGCTTGAAATGTCTTGGGAAAAAAACCTCCAATTTCTCTGCTTCGTAAAGATTTTCTGTAAGGGTGAGAGAAAAATAAGACAGCGCGAACTTTTTTTTCTCCCCGAAGGCTACAGGGGTCATAGTGTTGAATCCCAGGCTATTGAGAAGAAGCATGTTGTCCCATTCGTTTTTTGCGTCTTCTTTTCTCATTAACGGGTTTACAGACCTGAGCCTTTCCCTCCATGGCCAGAAATGTCGTTTCAGATAAAAAACTCTGTCTCCCAATTCAATTCTGGCGACAGATCTGAACTTGTTTTTCTTCAGGAAGTAGCCGCCGTTAAAATCTCTCAGGGCCTGGAAGGTGTCAAGACCGTTGTCTTTTAACAGGTCAAGATAATCTTTATTAATAAGCATTTTATTGTGTCTGATAAATGTGTGCATGATCGGTTATATGATGGTCAGTTGCCTTTTTTCCCCCCATTTTTTAAGTGCCTTTTCTTTGACCCTGACTAAATCCACCTTGTTTTTTATTGCATCCGGAAGCATCTCCTTATATGCCGGGAAGAACTCTGACTTTACCCACTCTTCTGCCCCAAGTTCCAGTCCATAGCGATAGAACCTTGATAAATCTTTTTCTATACCTCTGACCCTCGGAGCATTGTATAGTTTTGCCTGGTCAAGATCAATGAAAAAAATGTTTATCTGGTCAGCATTACTCTGCAACATAATATTCGACCATTTCAGGTCTCCATGCACTGCTCCTGCCATATGCCATGCCGAAATTGTTTTGCCCAGTACAAC
>JAGSYM010000332.1 GCA_018262395.1 Nitrospirota bacterium
CGATGTAGAGGTTGTCACAGGCAAGGTTGTGGGAGATCCGCCTGTTTCTCCCTCTGTAATGACAAATACGTTTCTGGATGATATAGCGCTTTTTTTACAAACCCTGGCCGGCGCTGCACTTGATGACAAATGCATATTCCATGATGATCAGGCGGCCTGCTCCTCTTCTTCTGAATATCATGACATGCTTGGATTATTCGGATACAGCAGCTCAGCGCAACCCAGGAAATATCTCTGCAGTCTCTCAGGAGACCATACTAACCTGGACTGCCTTGATGATTTTTCGAAAAAGGCCTTGGGCTTCTTTTACGGGCTGCACCCCACAAGGACACAATTTTATCTCCACAGAGGTGACTTTACATACACAGAAAATGCGCGTACCGTTTATACAGGCAACTATGTCTTCAGAGCGACAGGGTTAAGGCACTTCATACCTTTTGCCACCCTGAAATTACGGATGGCCGGTCCTGCTCTTGGACGTATTTTGAGGAAAAGACTGAATCATAAATTCGTCTCAGCCAATCTGCCACTGCTGCATAAGCGCACGATCCAGTCCGACTACAGCAATGAATTCAGAAGCGGCATCTCCGAAAATATGAATTCAATTGATCTGTCACTGGAATTCAACAGGCAGTTCTGGGGGGATGTAATGCTGTTTTCCATTGAGAAGCTTGCTGAAATTGGCTACCCTGACAAAATATTAGAGCTTTCCGTAATAACCGGAATTGTCTATGAAATTCAGGTTAAACTTTGGGATCTCTACAAAGAGCGCCAGGCCCAAATAACTGAGAAAAAAACAGGAATCGCAAGATATCTATACCCAAAAAAGTCTTGGTGGGACGGCGGACCTGAGGTGCAACTGGCTATGAAGAATATGAAGCTATTTTGTTCCATTGTTGAAAACAACTTCGGCCCAGACTCCTCTGGCATGCAGAAGATTTCAAAACAGATCAAAGAAGGCTCTCAAATAACTATGATTATCAATGCCATCCATTCCTTCTACGAAAGCGAAATCTCCTGGAATGAACTCCTGAAATCAGAACTTGCAGTACCTTCAAACTTCAGAAAGTCTTAAGCTCTATTTTTATGATATAGACGGTCCCAAACTTTCCTCATCGAGATATTTGTTTGCCAGGATGAGGTCCATCCTTGTCACCTCTGTATCAGGGCCACTCCCTTTTGCATGGCGTGCAACCCCGGATTTATAGACAGTAAAGTAGTTAATCTCTGCAATTTTATATGTATAACTGTTGGATGGGTTGTCTTGAGCAAAAGGCAGCTTTTTCTGATGTTTATTTTTTGAGCGAGAGAAGAAAATTATCAATGCATGTGTTAATTGCATCAAAACATGCCCTGTATTCCCTAAGACTGCACCCATACGGATCAGCGATTTTTCTTCCGCTACAAGCCACTCCTGAAAAATCAGCCAGGCTATATACCTTTTCATATATTGAACTATCGATTGATAACACCCATTCTGCGTGAGACGGCTCCATGCACAGGATAATATCGCTGCTCCTAATTAGCGCCCGATCGAGGGACCTGGCACTATGACCTGTTATGTCAATCCCTTTCTCCTGTGATGCAAGAATCGCGAACTCTGTGGCAGGGTTACCGACAACAGCATGTGTCCCTGCTGATGAAACTGTCATGAATGGATAGACTTGAAAAATCGCACGGAGAATTCCCTCAGCCATGGGGCTGCGGCATATGTTTCCGGTACAAACAGCGAGGATTTTCATATTCTTCTTATACGGCATATCATTCATTGAAGTTCGTGAAGGCCTACAACCGGTTTATTGCAGTATTATTTCTCAGGGTATAGAGAACGAATCAAGTGATTCCGCGAGTATACGCCCGAGGGCCGACCTCTAAACCTTGAATTTTTCCAGTTCAGCCAGAAGACTCATAGCCTCTTCTTTCAAGGACGTGATTACAGAATTCATACTGTGCGCTGAACCCGTCAGGTTATTGGTTGCATTGCGGATAAGCTCAACAGACTGGACGATATCCACACTCTTTTCTTTCTGTTTTGCCGTGGCATTTGCTATCTGGGATGCCTGCTGGGTCACATTCTCAATAACTCCGGCGATTTGTCTGCTCCCGGTCCTTTGCTCAGCTGTGGATGTTTTTACCTGATATGATATATCTTTTATCCTCTCGGTTGATTCAATAATCAGCTGGCTCCCCTTGTTCTGCTCTTTTATCGCACGTGAAATGTTTTCTGTCTGTAATTTAGTGTTCTCCATATCTTTGGTTATCTGTTTTATTACATGAGTTTGTTCAGTGGTAGCCCTTTGTATCGCTTTTGCCATGTCAGATGATTCCCGGGAGCTTCCAACAATGTCCTGCAGGGCGTTATTGACATCCCTTACCAGCGTCAACCCCCTGTCGACTGTCTGAATGCCTTCTCCCGCCATTTTGATGCTTGTCTTTGTATCATCCTGCACAGACTTTATCAGCCCTGCTATCTCACTTGTAGAAAATGAAGTCCGTTCGGCTAGAAAATGAAGTCCGTTCGGCAAGACTTTTTATTTCGTCAGCAACCACAGCAAATCCCTTGCCGTGCTCACCAGCCTTTGAAGCAAGGATAGCAGCATTGATTGCAAGCAGATTGGTCTGGTCAGCAACATCATCTATAACATTCACTATTTTTCCGATATCATTTGCCCTTTTGCCCAGCATATTAATAATGTCCGAAAGTGAAGACACACTGCTCTTGATATTCTCCATTCCTGTCACGGCCGCGTTGGCAGCCTTAATGCCCTTCTCAGAGGCATCAGTCGTAACGGCTTCAGCAAGCTTTACAGAATCATCCGCACTATGCTCTATATCAATGGTGGTAGCGTTAACCTCTTCAATGGAAGCGGCTATCGCATCGGCAGACTCTACCAAAGTCTCAAGGCTGTCTGATATCTCTTTAATGATGGCTACCATTTCCTCTATCGAA
>JAGSYM010000050.1 GCA_018262395.1 Nitrospirota bacterium
GGTTTCTTTCCGAAAAGTAATTTCCATGCTGCGAGATAATTTTCTGTTATGTAAATGCTGCGATCGAAGGTATATCCTTTTGAAGGATCCTTGAGGAGAACGTCACGGAGTTTCAGCCCGTCCCCTCCGCCGCACGTGTGCTGGTAAAGAGCACCTTCCTTTTTTTTGATCCCTTTATCAAGAATGTCTTCTGCCGTCACCTTTCCATCGCTGGCATAGTAACTGTTATTATTGCCGTGTCCGATCAGTATAACGTTCTGGTATTGTTCATCCGACAGCATATTCAGGACGGTATCTCTTTTGACATTGCTTACCCATTTTACATGATGCCCTTTAATGTTATGCTTCACGGTAATTGGTGTGTAGAGGAAGAGGTCGCAAAGTTTAGCTATGAGCCACTTCGGGGCTCCGCTATAGTCAAAACCGCTTGTGAAAGCGATAGTGTCATTATCAGAAGTGCAGCAATTGATGAGCTTCATTAGCCCGTTGCTGAGCAATGAGACCGGTGCGATGGCAAGGCCTCCAATGGCGATGACAATACCTTCAAGTATTATTCTTTTCCTGCCGCCGGGCAGATCATCATGTGCCATACAGATATCTCCGTCTCATAGACTAAGGAGTGCATAAGTAAGGCATCATTATTGAAAAAATCTCCCCTATCCCCTCCCGAAGCGGGTCTCTGCGAAGGGTCGCATCGACTTTACCAAAGAGGGGTATTTTCCCTCCCTTTGGCAAAGGGAGGATAGGAGGGATTTTGTAATAAATATTTTCATACTTATGACCTCATTAGTAATTAATGGACCAGAATAAAAAGCGGGATAGCTTTTTGGCCATCCCGCCGTTCTGAAAAACATTTCAGCAGATGAACTACTTACCCTCAGGAGGGAGCGGGGCACCCGGACCACCGGGACCTCGTTTTCTCATTTCATGGCCCCGATCTTTCATCTCGGCCCTGTGTTTTGCCCTGCAGGCCCTCAGGTCGTCCTGGTTCTTTGCCGCCTGAACGCAGGTCTTTTCTTGTTTAAGGCTATTGATCCGCTCATCAAGTTTCCTCAGATGATCGCTCCTCATCTGTTCAAAATTAATCCCTGTCTCCTGCGGTGGCTGACTGCCATCAACTGCGAATGCTGGTACTGCAGATAAAAGTGATAGTACTGCTGCTACTGCAATTATTCCTCTTCTCATGATTCCTCCTTTCGCTTTGGACTTATTTTCTCATAATTAACAATAAGAGAAAAATATGAAGATACGGCGAAGGAAGTATGAAAAAAATATGAAGGGTTATACATCTCCATTCTCTATTTATGCATATAGTATCAGAGATTATGAAATACGGGAAGAACATCGCGCTCGATATTCCGGGTTATCAGGGTTGTATACAACCTGCTGCCGCCAAACTAACCTTTCTCCTGCCACGAATATATGAAAAAGCAGTAATCAGATAAAGCTATCCCAACACTCCATTTAATCAACCAGGTTGATATGATAAAATGAGTATTAAATTCAGCGGTTGGGGTAGTCCCGCGCAAAAACCATACTGTTACCTTGAAAATAGCGAAACTTTACAGCTTCGATGATATCCGGATAGAGGATGTGCCGATTCCCGAGGTTGGTCCCCGCGAGGCATTGATCAGGACAAGGGCGTGCGGCATATGTTCGGGGGACGTGATGCCGTGGTATATCGGGAAAAAAGCACCTCTGATTCTCGGGCATGAACCTGCGGGTGAGATCGTTGAAACCGGCAATGAAGTTACTTCATACAGTCGCGGGGACAGGGTCTTTGTCCACCATCATGCACCCTGTCTTGACTGCAGGTACTGCGAAAGAGGAGATCATGTGCAGTGTACCACGTGGAGAAATACAAAGATCGTCCCCGGCGGAATCTCTGAATATATTCTTATCCCCCGAACAAATCTTGAAAACGATACAATAAAGATTCCCGAAGATGTGAGTTATGAAGATGCTTCACTCATAGAACCTGCTGCATGTGTCATAAAGGCTTTTAAAAGGCTCCATATGAAGGGCAGAGAAACGGTTCTTATTATCGGTCTCGGAGTAATGGGTCAAATGCATGTTCTGATGGCAAAAAGACTCGGCGCTGAAAAAATCATCGGTGCAGACACGGTTCCTTACAGGCTCGGAAAGGCAAAAGAATTCGGCGCCGATGAAGTTATCGATGTATCAAAGCACAACCTCATAAATTCGCTGAAAGATCTGACACATGGTGAAATGGCAGATGTTGTCGTCGTCGGACCAAACAGTATTGATGCGATGAAACAGGGTATTGCGACTGTTGGAGCAGGAGGGAGCATTCTGTTGTTTACTCCGGCAAAACCGGGAGAGCAGCTTTCCATTGACCCTAATGATCTGTATTTCAGAGACGTCAATATCATCACCAGTTATTCCTGCGGCCCATCCGATACCAATGAAGCCCTTGGGTTCATCAGGGAAAGAGTCATAACCTCTGAAAAACTTGTCACTCACCGTTTTCCCATAGAGCGGACTGCAGAGGCTTTCAGGCTGACTGCCGAGGCAAAGAACTCCTTAAAGTGTGTCATTGTATTTAATGAGAAGAAGTCTGAAATCTCACAGATTGTTTAAGTATTACTTTTTCAATGTCATTGCGAGGAGTCCTGATTCCGACATGAGTCGGGACAGGACGACGAAGCAATCTCTCTGATATTGATGAAAAATGAATTGAGATTGCCGCGCTTCGCTCGCAATGACGAGATTCAACTGTTTCAGATGCTTTCTCATCGGAGGTGTTTGGTTGGATAAAAAAGCTTTTCTTTGTGACTGGAAGAGAAAAACCAATAAAACGCGCCATGCAAAAACCGGGAACAAAACGAGGTTATCCAAATACAAGGGCAACTTCTCCTGGCATGGGATACAGACCGAGAAATACAAGCCGGCGGGAGATGAATGGGCTCGTATCGTCAGACAAACGTTAATCGGCAACCATGGCGAATCAACACGATTTCACCTTAGATATTTCGAAATCGCCCCTGATGGATTCAGCAGTTTCGAAAAGCATACGCACGAACACGTAGTCATAGGAGTCAGGGGCAACGGCATCTGTATTGTTGGCAAGAAAAAATATACAATCGGCTTTCTTGATACCCTCTATATTAAACCAAACGAACCCCATCAATTGAAAAATCCGCACGATGAACCATTCGGTTTCTTCTGTATTGTGAATGCCAAAAGAGACAGGCCAAAGATAATCATATAATCAAAAATTACGTTCAGTAATCCCCCTATATCCCCTTTTAGAAAAGGGGAATAACATTGATATGGAAAGAAGAGGAAAAACTCCCCTCTTTTATAAAGAGGAGTAAGGGGAGATTACTCAATTAAAATTTACTCTTCATATGCATCAATGAGTCAATGACAACGAAAAAGCAGGAAAAGAACTATAATAACACTAAAACTATATAATTAAATAATTTATCGAATAGTATTTAAAGTATAACTTTAAGGTAATATTAACCAATTTACTTCATCACTTCATCTGGGGTATGATAACGCCACATTATTCAATAAAAGGAAAAAGCCTCCATCATCTGATTTCAGTATAATTGAAGTAATCCCATGGACAGAAAAAGCTACATTGAACACGAGATACTGAAATTACTCCAGTCGTGGGGTTCCGTAATTCTGCCTTCTACAGTATTTGTCATCGGTCTGCTCATTCTTCTGGATTATCTGGTCACCCCCGAGCATTTTGCTGAATTTCTTGTGTTGAGAATTGTGAGTATTTGTCTCTTCTTTCTGCTCTTCTTTCTGAACAGACGCTACCTGAACAGCAATCTACAGTTGGGTATCACGATTGCAGCAACAATCATTGTTTCCTTCATGGTTGAATTAATGATCCTCCCGACGGGAGGACACAGATCTACCTACTATGCCGGGATGATCATAACGTTTGTGTTCATTATCGGATTGCTGCCGATCTCATTACCGGTCACGTTCTCATTAGCAGCCATTATTTACAGTATTTATCTCCTTCCTATCTTGATATTTGATACCGTTACCGATATAAGAAGCTTTTTCAATAACAACTTGTTTCTGGTATCCGTATTCATTATCGGCTTCATATGGAGATACATCAACCAGAAACTACTTACCAACAAATTGGGTCTGGAATATGATCTTTCTGAGGAGAAAGATCAACTGAAAACCTATTCAACAAATCTTGAGCACCTCGTTCAGGAGCGCACAAAGGAACTGTCGATATCAGAAAAATGGCACAGGGCGATTTTTGACCACGCGACAGATGGCATTATTGTGCTTAACAGGAATGGGACAATCATCAATGTCAATCAGAAAGCGTGTGATATTCACGGATTTGACAGAGATGCCTTAACCGGTATCAGCATGGAACTTCTCGACGCACAGAGTGACCGGGAAACCCATCTTCAGAGAATGAAAAGGATTCTCGACGGAGAATCGCTCATCTACGAGACAGAACACTATAAGAAGGACGGCAGCAAGGTTATCCTCGAGGTGAGCTCAAATGCCATAGACATTGAGGACGAAACATACATTCAGTCTTTTTACAGGGATATCACGGAAAGGAAAAAAATTCAGGAGCAATTGATGCATTCGACAAAAATGGAGTCTATCGGAGTTCTTGCCGGAGGAATTGCCCATAATTTCAATAATATCTTAACCGCCATTTTAGGGTATGCTGAACTTCTGCTCGAATTCAGTACCCTTGATGATGTATCAAGGCAGAGGGTTGTAAACATCGAGAACTCCGCGCGCAAAGCAGGCGTAATGGTCTCCAAACTTCTGAGTTTTGCACGACGTGAGTCGCACGAAGTGCTTCCCTTGAATCTCCACGAGGTTATTAACGACTCATTGAAGCTTTTTGAAGGGGTACTGAATAAAAAGATAGGTTTGAGAGTGAATTTTTCAGAACAGGCCCCCACGATTGATGGTGATCCCAATCAAATCGAACAGATCATCATGAATCTCATGGTAAATGCCAAGGATGCCATGCCCGACGGCGGCCTTATTACCATTACATCCCGGTTGATCGATGTCGACGGGGACCGGCTGAATATCCCGTCGTATGTTGAACCGGGGAGATATATCATGTTATCGGTTTCCGACACCGGAACCGGTATTTCCAAAGAAGTCATCAACAGGATTTTTGATCCGTTCTTTACGACCAAAGAAAAGGGAAAAGGTACTGGCCTGGGACTTGCAACCGTGTATGGAATCATCAAGGACCATAAAGGCTATATTTCCGTGCAGAGTGATTTCGGTAAAGGGACTACGTTCGATATCTACTTTCCTGTTTCCGGGAGATCCGGTCAGGAGGTTGTAAAACCCCGTGTTACCACGATTGAAGGAAACGAAAATATCCTGATCGTTGACGATGACAACGATGTCCTTAATCTGGTATCCGATCTCCTTGAAACTCATGGATATCACGTCATGCCTGTCAATAATTCCCTGAATGCCATAGATGTATTCAAGACCAATCTCGCCAAAATTAAGCTTGTGATAACAGACATCGTCATGCCGCTCATGGAAGGAAATGATTTGATTAATATTCTGAAAAATATCAAACCGGAGATCAGGATACTGGTCATCTCCGGCTACAGCGATGCAGCCATCCGGGAGGATGGATCTATTGATGCTTTTTTGAAAAAACCCTTTGAGCGGATGGAACTGCTGACGACGGTAAGGCGGATCCTTGATACCGGAAGAGAGAGATTACCACTTTATTAAAGCTGATGCCCAGGTGAGTCCGCCACCAAACGCTTCAAGGAGAATATAATCTCCGTCCTTGATCCGACCGGATGTCAACGCTTCATCGAGCGCTATCGGGATCGATGCAGCAGATGTGTTGCCATATCGTTCGAGATTCACAAAGACTTTTTCCATCGGCAGGTTCAGTCTCTCAGCTGTTGCCTGAATAATGCGAAGGTTTGCCTGATGAGGAACGAGAAGCGAAAGCTGTGAAGGATCCAGATTGTTATCAGCAAGGGTTTTCAAGGCAACATCCTCTAATGTCCGGACTGCAACCTTGAATGTTTCATTTCCCTTCATTCGTATAGAATGCAGTCCCTTTTTCAGGGTGTCCGTCGATGCAGGATTCCTTGAACCCCCTCCCGGAATATTGATAAGTTCCCACAGGCTCCCGTCTGAATTGATGGACATCGAGAGTATTCCTCTGTCTTCACTGGTTGATTCAACGATTGCAGCGCCTGCTCCGTCGCCAAAGATAACACACGTTGTCCTGTCTTTCCAGTCTGTAACCTTAGAGAGCACTTCTGCTCCCACCACAAGGATTTTCCTGTGCATACCCGACCGGATAAAAACGTCTGCAATGTAGAGGGCATACAGGAATCCTGAACAGGTTGCGTTGATGTCGAATCCAACTGCACTCGATGCTCCCAGTCTGTTCTGGAGAAAGCACGCAGTAGACGGGAACGGCATATCACCCGTTATGGTGGCAACGATGATCATATCAATCTCCCCTGCGTTCAAACCCGCCCGTTCGAGGGCAATTTTTGAGGCCTCAAAGGCAAGGTCTGACGCTGCCTGACTTTCATCTGCGATCCGCCTTTCCTTGATCCCTGTCCTCTCGGTTATCCATTCATCTGAGGTATCGACCATCTTCTCAAGATCGAAATTTGAGAGAATCCTTTCAGGCAGGTAAGAACCGACGGATATGATTCTACTTCTTACCAACAGGCAGCCTTTCGTGATGGGAAAGGTCATCTTCAATTGCTGATGAGATAATCTCGTAAACCCTTTTCTGCGCAAAGTCCGATGCAACTTTTATGGCATTCTTTATCGCCTTTGCAGTCGATCTCCCATGGCTTATGATACAAGTGCCTTGTATGCCGAGCAACGGCGCACCTCCATACTCATCATAATCTGTCTTCTTTTTAAAGTTCCTCAACGCAGGTTTTAATAACAGATACCCTATCCTGCCGGTTGCCAGGTTTGCAACCTCTCTCTTCAGCATTCTTATAATCGCATCTGCAAGACCTTCGCTCGTCTTTAATACAACATTGCCGGTAAAACCGTCACAGACAATAACATCGGCTTCGCCGGTAAAAATATCTTTTCCATCGACGTTTCCGATGAAATTCAGATCAGCTTCCCTGAGCAGCTTAAACGTCTCTTTTGTGAGTTCAT
>JAGSYM010000333.1 GCA_018262395.1 Nitrospirota bacterium
TGGCGTGCGAAATAATAGCATTTATCAAAATGATAAACCCTGAAGTAAGAAATTTTTCTTTAATAAACTTTTGAATTATGGCTATAAGTCATACTAAATGAACTTGATTTAAGACTCCCTACGGAAAGACGACAGGGGAATCTAAATGTGAGAATATTTTTTTCATTATATTTGCTCGCTGATCTCGTGGCAAAACCACGCGGAGTATCACTGGCTATCCATTTACTGAAATGCGCTTTATCATATTACTCATAGCATCATATCTAATGGGATGTCTGGCAGCAATACCCGCAGGACCAGTCCAGATCGAGGTAGTACGAAGATCAATTAACGGTCATCTTAAATCTTCGCTCATGGTTGTCCTCGGCGCCTTTCTTGCTGATGTCTCTTATGGAGCAATTGCTTTTTTTGGCATTTCTCCTTATTTGGAAAAAGAAAAATTGATGGCCGTGTTCTGGCTGGCTGGCGGTCTGATCCTGACTGTGCTGGGCGTATTGAGTATCAGGCACAGTTTAAAAAAAGAGGAAATTATTTATACGCCCAAGCACCTGAAAAAGAAACGCTGGGCCTTTCTTGGGGGCCTGTCGCTTTCAGCTACAAATCCCATGATGATACTCTGGTGGCTTTCAGGTGTACGGATATTTAAAGACCTGGGATTGATCAAAGACTTCAATGCCGACATAGCAGTCTCATTTCTGGCAGCAGGCAGTCTGGGGCTTGCATCCTATCTTGTGGCGCTTTCCATCCTCATCTTCTGGGCCAAGAAATTCATCTCATTTCGCACTTTACAAAGAATCAATTTCTTCTTCGGGGTTTTTCTCATTGTGATAGCAATATACTTCATCTATACATCTTTCCATAACCTTCTGCATTTATTTTAAACTCATAAGTTCACAGGTTTTCAAACCATACGAAGAAACAGTAATATTGAAGACTCCCTCCGGCAAGACTGCAGGGAATCTCAATGCAAGGCATATTTTTTCTTTATATTCTCTCACTACCCTCGTGGCAAGACCGGGGATACCGCCAGTTATTCATTTCTCAAATTCAGCCCCAGATAGAAGACCGCGTGTTATAATACAAAAGATATGCAACCAAATGATATCATAAACAGCGCAAATTCCCTTCTCCTCGATATTTTTGATTCTCTCGAAATCCCTGTTTTTCTCATCGACAGGATAGATAACGTCCTTTCCTGCAATAATGCAGTCAACACTCTTTTGCACTATTCCACTGATGACGTAACCGGACGTAATATCCATGACTTCATCACAATATCCAAACGCATCAGCAGTCCTATCTACTTAGGTGTATCCCCTGCACAACTTGCAACTCAACTTGCCTTGCAGAAAGACGCCGTACATTACGAATCAACCTGCAGAAGAAAAGACAGCAGCACCTTTCTGGCTAAGGTTTCGATCATCCCGCTGCAAAAGGACGAGCACAAAGATGACCTCAAGCTGACAGTCGTTCAAAATATATCTGACCGGAAAAAGCTTCAGCAGAAGGCATCGCAGAGGACAAAAGAGCTGTCGATATTCAATACCTTTGCCAAAATATTAACCATACACCTGCCTACAGACAGGCTTATACAGGAGACGGTCGATATGCTCGCATCAATTATGGAGGCCGATCAGGCCTGGATTTATTTGATAGACGAAAGGACCGGGGAACTCTATCCGAAGGCCCGCCATGGCCTCATTGAAGACACTGACGAATTCGAGGAACGCAGGAATTCCGGTGAATCGTTGAATAAAAAAGTCATCGCCTCAGGCAGGCCGCTTCTCGTAGAAAACGCTCCTGAGGACCCGCGGGTATTACATAGAGACAATAAAATCAAAAGCATAGCCGGGGTCCCCATATCTTCGAAAGGGATTGTCATGGGTGTTCTCGGTGTGGGAAGCCGCAACGCTTACTATTTTACCGCAATGGACATACAGTTACTGAACACCGTAGGCAGCCAGATCGGCGTAGCGATAGAAAACTCAAGGCTCATCGAACAACTTCAGGACAAGATGGGCCAGATCGAACTGATTAATGAACTCAGCGGGATCATTAATTCGAGCCTCAGCATCGGGACCATCTTCAGAATGATGGTCTCTGAGATAAAGAAGCTGGTTGACTACGACAGGGCGAGCCTCCTGCTTTACAGTGAAAAAGACGACAATTTTCTGATCTTCGCGCTGGATACCGAGATAAAGACGTTTCTTAAAAAGGGCGTAAGGGCGCCTATTGAGGGCACAAGCGCTGGCTGGGTCGTAAGAAATAACCTACCCTGGATCAGCCGGGACCTGGCTAAGACAGAGTTCCCTCTGGACAGGAAATTATTCCGGGAAGGCATAAGGTCAACGGTCAGCATACCCCTGTTCCATGACCGGATACTCGGTGTCTTCAACTTAGACAGCACTGAGCCGGAAAAGTATTCGGAAAAAGATCTCAACATACTGGTCCCCATTGCAAAACATATTTCCATAGCCCTCGAAAACGTGTGGATAGAGGACGGAAAACAACGTATTCTGCGGGCAAACTATACCCTGCTGTCGAAAACAGGCTTCTCTTCAGTAGAAATCGTTGGGAAACGCTGCTGGGAACTTCTCGAGAGGATCGGGATAAACCAGAGGGAGTGTCTCTGCGCTACCACACTTCGCACAAAGCAACAATCATTTCGCGAACTTAAAGGCGCGGGCAGAAGCATATTCCATTTCTGGGCCTATCCACTGATTGACGAAGAAGGACAACTCTATTCGATCGTCCACTATCTCAAGGACGTCACCTCCCAAAAACAACTTGAACAGCAACTCATCCGCTCTGAAAAACTGGCATCACTTGGGACCCTTGTTGCCGGAATAGCGCACGAGATCAATAACCC
>JAGSYM010000051.1 GCA_018262395.1 Nitrospirota bacterium
ATCACCTATGGTGATGTTTCCCATTGACCGGAACAGGCGTTCCGCAGGCTGTTCGAAAAATCTGAGCATAAGACTCAGATAGAATGGAGCAATGAGCGTAAAACCCCCGATGATAAAGAGGATTCCCAGATAGGCGAGAAGGGGAAATGCAAAAGGAGCGTTCCGGTAATCCAGATATGCTATGATCAGACCGGACAGGATGCAGAAAATGCCCGCAACGGAGACGGATTTTTGGTATCTCCTGTATCTGCCTTCAAATGAACCCTCCCGTGAAGTCTCATGAGGCCTGATTTTTGAGGCTTCATATGAAGGGACAATCGATGCGACGAGCGATACAACCATGCCCAGCACGAGTGCCATGATGGCATCGCGCTTCGTTATCAGATAATCAGAAACGGTAATGGTGCTGTAGAGCGTTGATATGGTTTTTTCCACAGCGATTACAGAAAAATATGCGGCAAATTGGCCGAGGATAATCCCGAGGAGGGAGCCGACAAGTCCCAGAACAAATCCCTGGACAGTGAACATCAGTATCACGGTCTTCCTGTCGGCTCCGAGACCGCGCAGGATTCCTATTTCTGACCTCCTCTTTATCACGGTAATGAACACCGTGTTATACAGGAGGAATATCCCGACGAGAATCGCAATGAGACTTACAAACTGCAAGTTGTAACGGAATGACATGACAAGTGCCTTCCGGTTCCTGAAGAGCTCTTCCTTTTGTTTCAATGCGAGATGAGGGGGGAGGTTCTTCCGTATTTCATCGGCTGTGTGTTGATCAGTCGCAAGATCTATCCTCGAAAGATATCCGGCCTTGCCAAAATATTCCTGAAAATTTCCGATGTCCATGGTTACCGTGTTTGTAGGGAGAACATCGGAATCGAGCACATCCAGAATTTTCAGGGCATACTCCCTGTCATACACGAGGGCATTCAGGGTGTCTCCTTTTTTCAGGGCATACTTTTCGCAAAATCTCTTTGTTGCGAGGATGCCGTTGATTGTCCGGTAAAAGATTTCCCAGTCTGTATTTTTGTACGTCAAGCCTCCTGCCAATCCTTTATTCCTCTGAGAGAATGTCAGGAACTGAGCAGCTTTCAGGGTGTATACGCCGTTAATGTCGATGGTATCATGCAGTGCAGGAAGATAACCGAAGGTCTTAATGACAGGGAGGCTGTCCTCTTCCACGAAACGCACGTCCCGGTAAATCTGTTCATCGAAATCAGTCTCTGATATATCGAGGATTTCATGGGTGGCATGCGGATTGATCCCCCTGATTTCGGATTCAAATGAGGTGATCGCCCGGTCAGAGGCGACCTTAACACCCGTGAAGAGACCTATTCCAAGGGCAATGCCGATGATCGAGAGAACCGTCAGAAATTTCTCTTCCCTGATGTTTCTGATAACCAGCATTCTGAGCAGTTTCAGAAATTTCAACGAGGCAAACCTTAAATCCCCCCTTCCCCCCCTTTTCTAAAAGGGGGATTGGGGGGGTTACTCATTTTAAAAATCCTTCTCTTCTGCGTAAATGTTTTATGCAAAGATCATCCCGTCTTTCATTGTCATCATCCTCTGAGCATATGCAGCAATATGCGCTTCGTGGGTAACGAGGACAACCGTTTTGCCTGTTTTACCTGTTAACCGCTGAATGATATCCATGATCATCGTGCCTGTTTCACTGTCAAGACTTCCTGTCGGTTCATCTGCAAGGATTATCTCAGGGTCATGGATAAGTGCCCGTGCGATGGCTACGCGCTGCTGTTCGCCGCCTGAAAGTTGATAGGGGTAACTATTTTCCTTTCCTCCAAGCCCCATGTCCTGAATGTATGCTCCGACTTTTTCATCATTTTCAGCTCGGTTCAGCAGGAGGGGCATCGATATGTTTTCGAAGACGGTGATGTTCGGCAAGAGGTTGAAAAACTGGAAGATAAAGCCCACCTTACTCCTTCTGAACAATGTCAGGTCCTCATCGGTATATGCCGATATATTTTCTCCGTCAATAATTACGCTGCCCTGTTCTGGTATGTCCATACCCCCGATAAGGTTCAGAAGGGTGGATTTCCCGCAACCGGAACTGCCCATGATCGAGACAAACTCCCCCCCTTGAATCTCAAGGGTTAACCCCTTGAGAACTGTATGTCCTCCGTAGGATTTTTGGATATTTTCGAGTTTAATCATTGGTAAGCCCATTAAATGCTATCCCCTCTCATGTATCTAACTTACGTTATTAGAATGCTTAATGGTTGCCGGCTGATACAATATTTTCGCTCATTCTCGGTCCCGATATGCGTCGGGACCTCCGAAGTGAATTCTGTCTTCGACAGTATTCAAATCCGCACAAATACAATATCTGCCGTCCGGTTTATGCATAATGTGAGCTCAATACCCTGTCATTTCAACATACGCCCTGCCCCGTACTGAACCTTCAACCCGGCAAGCACCTTCCCAATAATAGTTGCCGCTCGTACTAAATGCGACAACTTCCTGGTCCTGTATCAGCGGAGAAAGCCGAAGGGTTATTTTTTCCGAAGGAATTTTTATTTCCCACCGTGAAGGATATCTTGCTCCCGTCTTATTAGATGAATAATAGGACAGGGTAGTAATGGAGAAGTCATCCTTATCAAGAATTCTGTATCTTCCATCCTGATAAACGAACGTTCCTGACGAATTCCGGTCAATCGAGCCGTCTTTATTCCTGAGCATATAGAGCATTATCTCCCTGTTGTCATCAAGGTGAACAGCGAACCAGTTCCATCCAGCCTGTTTTTCACCCAGTCCCCTCGTGGAGATTTCCCTGTCGAACCAGCTCTTCCCTTTCACGTGGTAGACTTTATCACCGATTGTCAGTTTGCCCTGAGTGTTCATCCGGGTGTATGAGAAATAAACAGAAGCAATGAGAGGTGACTCCTCAGATTTTCGTGAATATCCGTTTTTGCCGTTGAGCACCAGAGGCTTGACAGGCTCCATATGCAGATCTATAGATTTGTTGCCGTCTGACGCCTTCACGCGCATCCCCTTAAACGTGCCTTCCAAGACATTGTTCCCCGTCCAGACCTTCAATTGTTTATCATCTGCTCCTGCATATTCATAGATTCCTGCATCAGCACTATCAGAAAAATGAAAGGTATTACCCAAAATATCAGAGACTGCAAAGTGCGATATATATACTCTGTTCACTCCAAATCGTGAACTATAGTCTCTTTTCTGGACATTCACGACGAAAAAGGTGAGTTCATATCCGAATTCCCTACCGCTCTCGTCATGCAGGTGCCCTGTGAAGTACCACCACTGAACTCTGTAATCTTTTTTATAGAAGAAATCCTCCGGCACCTTCACGGTATAATCACTGGTTACATCGCGGTACTCCTGAGCGGCTGCAGGGATATAGAAGAATAAAATGAAAAGAATCCCCAATCGAGCCATTAACGATGTCATTGCGAGCACAGCGAAGCAATCTCTGCCTTTTGCATGAGATTGCCACTCACCTTTCAGGTGCTCGCAATGACAAAATGATTGTTTGATTGATCTATTTATCAAGAGGAATAGGTTAATAACAAGTTGTCTCATTATTTGAAAATAATGAAAATAAAATTCCAGACAAGTCCGGCGTGGATCTCCGCAGGGAGTCACTCCGACCGGAATGACAGCCTTTGATACCTTATAGGTCTGTTGATTGGTAGTTTATTAGAATGAAACGGTTCTTGACAAGGTTGAACGTTTCAGATATTTTTAAATATCAATAGAGCAAAAGGGAGATACGTATTCTCATGATCCGCCACATTTCTCAGATAGTCTCCATCACTCTCATCTATCTTACCCTTGTCCAATGTGCTGTTAACCCAGTCACGGGGAAACAGGAACTTATGCTTGTATCCGAAAGCCAGGAAGTTTCCATGGGTAAAGAGTTTTATCCAAGCGCTCTGTGGGGAGATGTGGGAGGCGGCGGAGAATTCCGTGATGAACAGTTGCATTCTTATCTAAAGGAGACCGTGCTGCGAATTCATGCTGTTTCGCACAGGCCAAACCTGCCTGTAGATTTTGCCATTCAGAACAGTTCAGTGCCGAATGCGTGGGCAATTCCCGGGCATGTGGTGATTACGAGGGGATTACTTGCGGGGCTCGAAAATGAGGCAGAATTTGTCTTTGTGATGGGACACGAGATGGGGCATGTCGCGGCCCGCCATTCCGCCCGGCAGATGACCTATGGCATGTTGCAGCAGGTCGGGCTGGGTGCAGCAGGTATAGCGCTCAGCGGTTCAGACTATGCAAATCTCGCCCTTGGTGTGGGGGCAGTTGGGAGCAGCCTCTTGCTTCTGAAATACGGGCGGGATGACGAACTCGAGGCAGATGGACTCGGTATCCAGTATATGGTAAAACTCGGCTATGATCCCCGCAATGCCATCAGCGCACACAGGAATCTTGAAAGAATTTCCCAGGAGTATCTGGAATCTGCAGGTAAAGACCCTCAGGAAAGAGGGTTTTTTGAAGACCTTCTCTCGACGCATCCGAGGACATCAGTTAGAATCGATGAGCTCCAGATGATGATCAACAAGATGCAGTCGGGCAAGATTTCAGGTGATGGAACTTATAGGAACAGATATCAGGCCAAAACAGAAGGGCTCATGGACAAAAACCGGATTTACCTCGCCTATTATGACCAGGCAGCACGGGCATACCAGAAGAATAACCTTGATGAGGCTTATTCGCTCATAGACAAAGCTCTGGCTAAAGACCGAAGCCAGCCGGCATTTCATACCCTGAAGGGCTTCATCTTCCTCAAAAAGAAAAACTACAGTGAGTCCAAAAACAATTTTCAATCATCAATAAACCTCGACAAGGATTATGCCCCTGCTCACAGAGGTTTGGGCACGCTTCTCTATTACCAGGATAATTATCGCGAAGGCATCAATTACCTGAACCGGAGCCTTTCCCTTTACCCGCAGGATGCTCTTTCTCAGTATTTTCTCGGCATGAGTTACTTCAGGATGAAGGATTACAAGACAGCCATCCCGTATTTGAAAGCATTTGCGGAGGTACAGCCCAAACATCCGGAAGTATATGGAGTTCTCGGGATATGCTTTGAAAAGTCGGGTGATACCTCATCAGCCTATCAGGCATATAGCCTTCAAGTGAAAGTTGCTCCGGATAGCGAAATGGGCAGACACGCAGCCTCACGCATGTCGGCATTGAAGCCGGTGCTGCAAAAACAAAATCGCTGAATATCGATCTGCACGAATCAGGGTGACAGGGAAAAGATGGGATAGGATGAAAGCAGGGAAAAATCTTGTTATTGTTGGGGACAGGGTTCTTATTGATCCTGATGAAGGAATAGATAAAAGGAGTTCAGGGCTTTATCTTCCCCCTACTGTCAGGGAAAAGGAAAAGGTGCTCACCGGATATGTTGTCAAAACAGGGCCTGGGTATCCGGTTCCCGACCCAACTGTAACAGATGAGCCATGGGCTGCGGGCAGGAAAAAAGAAGTAAAATATGTTCCTCTTCAGGCAACAGCAGGGGATTACGCAATCTTCTTGAAGGAAGCTGCTGTCGAGATTGAGTTCGAAGAAAAAAAATACCTGATCGTACCCCATTCCGCGATCCTCGCCCTCGTTCGTATAGACCTGACGGAAGTAGAACAGGAAAGCGAATCCGAGAGGTGATCTCTGTATCCGTATAAAACTCTCAACAATTATCCAATGCCGGGATTTTTTTGGCAAGGATTTTTTATATAATTCAATTGAATCAATTGAAATGTTTCCTGCACGATTTATAATAAGGGGGCGCGACCGATGCAACCTAAGATAACCATAGTCATCGGAGACAGCCGGAGGATGCATGAGATAAAGGATAAAAGTATTCATCTTATTATCACATCACCTCCTTATTGGCAATTGAAGGACTATGGCAACAGCAATCAGATAGGCTTCAATGACAGTTATGAAGACTATATAAATAACCTGAATCTTGTCTGGAATGAATGCTATCGGGTCTTACATCAAGGCTGCCGTCTATGTATTAACATCGGTGACCAGTTTGCACGTTCAGTTTATTATGGGCGCTATAAGATCATCCCAATAAGAGAAGAGATAATCAAGTTTTGTGAAACGATCGGCTTTGACTACATGGGGGCGATTATCTGGCGGAAGGTTACTACATGCAATACTACAGGTGGTGCCACAGTTATGGGTTCTTTCCCTTATCCCCGTAACGGGATCATAAAACTCGATTATGAATTCATTCTCATCTTCAAAAAACTGGGCGATCCGCCGAAAGTGAGCAGAGAGGTCAAAGAAAAATCGAAATTGTCTCTCGAAGAATGGAATGAATATTTTTCTGGACATTGGAATTTCTCTGGCGAGAAACAGGACAAGCACCTTGCAATGTTTCCCGAGGAATTGCCAAAAAGATTGATCAAAATGTTCAGTTTTGTGGGTGACACAGTGATAGACCCATTTTTAGGGAGTGGAACAACGTGTTTAGCAGCCAGGAATCTTCACAGAAATTCTGTAGCATATGAAATAAATGAGGAATTTCTTCCAATCATCAAGCAGAAATTAAATATTAATAATCATAATGCTGATATAGAAATTGTAAAACAACCAATGAAGTCTATTGATTTCAAAAAAGAAATAGTTAATCTTCCTTATATATTTAAAGACCCTGTGAAATTCGATAAAAAGGTAGATCTGAAAAAACTGAAATTCGGTTCTAAAATAGATCATTCCGACAACCAGAGAGAGACCTATTATTCAGTAAAGAAGATATTAAGCCCTGAGGTATTAATTCTCAGTAATGATTTGAAAGTCAGGCTCATTGGCATCAAAGAAAGACCAGATTTGAACGGGCAAGCAATGCAATTCTTAAACGAAAAGTTGATAGGAGAAAAGGTATTCCTTAAATTTGATGGTACAAAATACGATGATAAAGGCCATTTGTTATGCTATCTCTATCTTAAAAATAAGACTTTTCTGAATGCCCACCTGATTAAAAATAAATTAGCCCGAGTGGATACCTCTCTCAATTTTAGATATAAAGATAAATTTATCGATTTACAGAATAATAGACAGAAAGAATCTGTTCTATGAGAATTAAACTGACAAATGAACAAATCAGGCAGGCATTAGAGA
>JAGSYM010000001.1 GCA_018262395.1 Nitrospirota bacterium
CTTTAGGCTGCTTCAATTACCGCAGGCTGAAGCCTGCGGCTTCAAAATTCCATTTCCTACTCGCAAGTCGTAAATTTTTCTTGACAACCCCCTAACTTTTTCGGTATCTTTTTATTTCTAATAAGTAAATATAGTAGTTTAGAGGGGGGGTAGAGAATTGAATGCGTTAGGAACTCATCTATTGGCGGAATTGCGGGAGTGCAATCCCGAAATTCTGAAGAGCCTTGAGAAAGTCAGAAGTATCATGGTCTCCGCAGCACAAGAAGCAAAAGCAACAATCGTAGATGTTTCCTTCCATGAGTTTAATCCCTTTGGTATCAGTGGCGTTGTCGTCATTGCAGAATCACATCTCACCATTCATACGTGGCCTGAGTATGATTATGCGGCTGTTGATATCTTCACCTGTGGCGATATCATAAAACCGGAAGTCGCTGCATCATATCTCATTGAGGAATTCGGATGCAAAAATCCATCGATCGTGGAGATGAAAAGGGGAATCCTTTCGCATGATAACGTGAAATTACCCCATAAGGTTTCCTCGTCTGCTGCACCGAATCATGAGATATTGCAGACGGTAAACGGCTGAAATAACAGAAATGAACTACCCCGCAGCAAATCTGCGAGGTATCGAAGGGCTGAAAAACACAAAAAAGCCGTCATTCCACACTTGATGCCGAATCCAGTTTGCTATTGTTTCTGGATTCCTTCCTCCGCGGGAATGACAGCGTGAATGATAATTACATTCCGAAGCTGAACTTCGAGGAATTCTTTGATTAATCTCCCTTGTTTGACAAGGCTGAGATGCCGGGAAGCTCTTTTCCCTCAAGCAGTTGTAATGATGCTCCTCCACCGGTAGATATAAAGCTGATCGCATCAGAAACACCCGCCCTGTTGACAGCGAGATCCGTATCGCCTCCACCAACAATAGTGAGGGCATATGCATCAGCAACCACACGGGCAATATCGAATGTGCCCCTTGAAAAGATATCAATCTCGAACATTCCCATCGGTCCGTTCCACAATATGGTCTTCGAATCCTGAAGTGCTGCGGTAAAAAGTTTAACCGACGCAGGACCGATATCAAGAGCCCTCCACCCCTTTGGTATCTCCTGGGTCGGGACGATCTTGATGACCGCACCAGGTTCAGTATTTTGCGCAATAACACAATCAACAGGCAGATAAAACTTTATACCACTTTCTTTTAATTTCGTTCGTACCCTCTTGGCTGTATCGAGCATCTCATTCTCTACAAGAGAATCACCGATCTCATACCCCATCGCTTTAATGAAGGTGAAAGCCATGCCGCCTCCAACCAGAACTTTGTCAACATGGCCAACAAGATGCTCAAGGACACCGATTTTACCCGAAACCTTAGCACCTCCAAGGATAGCAACGAATGGTTTAATCGGATTATCTATCGCCCCTTGAAGGTACTCTATCTCTTTTCTGAGGAGAAAGCCGGCAGCAGAGGGAAGAAATTTCGTTATCCCAACAGTAGAAGCGTGCGCCCTGTGTGCCGCACCGAATGCATCGTTCACATAGATATCAGCAAGTTTTGCCAAAGAACGGGCAAATTGTTCGTCGTTTTTCTCCTCCTCTGGGTGGTATCTGAGATTCTCAAGGAGAAGGACATCACCGGATTTCATCTTTGAGACAAGACTTTCTACCTGGCTCCCGATACAGTCAGGTGCAAAATTCACCTCTTTATTGAGGAGCCTTTGAAGCCTCTTTGCAACAGGAGCAAGGCTGAAACGGGGGTCTGGTTTCCCCTTTGGCCTTCCCAGATGCGATGAGAGAATGATCTTTGCCCCCTCATCAATTGCATAGTTTATCGTCGGGAGAGTCGAACGGATCCTCCTGTCATCAGTAATCATCAGATTATCGTCAAGAGGTACATTAAAATCTGCTCTGATGATAATCCGCTTATCCTTAATGTCAAGGTCTTCTATGGTGAGTTTGTTGAAGCTGGCCTTATGCTGAACAGACTCAAAGATGTCACGTTTTTTCATAATTACATCCTCTTCGAAATATAGATGATAAGGTCCCGGAGCCGGGAACTGTATCCCCATTCATTGTCATACCATGCCAGGATCTTTGCCATTTTTCCATCAAGCACCATGGTCAGCGTGGCATCCACAATAGACGAATGCGGGTTCCCGTTCAGATCACTCGACACGAGCGGCTCTTCTGAATACTGGAGGATTCCTTGCATAGGACCTTCCGAAGCTTTTTTCAGAGCATTATTGATCTCTTGTGCTGTAACTTCCTTCCCAAGCTCTGCGACAAGGTCCACAACTGATACATTCGGGGTCGGCACCCGTATTGACATACCGTTCAATTTCCCTTTCAGGTCCGGCAGAACAAGCCCCACTGCCTTTGCAGCACCGGTTGTGGTTGGAATCATATTCAGGGCAGCTGCCCGTGCCCTTCTCAGGTCTTTGTGCGGAAGGTCGAGAATCCTCTGGTCATTTGTATACGAATGTATCGTTGTCATAAGTCCTTTCGTTATCCCAAATTCATTATGAAGGACTTTTGCCACCGGAGCAAGGCAGTTTGTTGTACATGAAGCATTCGAAAGTATCTTGTGTTTTGCCGGGTCGAATATTTCCTCATTCACCCCCATGCATATCGTCGCATCCGGTTCTTTTGCAGGCGCGGAAATAATGACCCATTGAGCTCCCGCATCCAAATGTTTTGCCGCAGACACCCGGTCTACAAATCTCCCGGTGGACTCGACAACAACATCCACCCCGAGGTCTTTCCAGGGAAGTTTCTCAGGTTCAGTCACAGCAAAGACTTTTATCTCTTTCCCATCAATATGAATAGCCCCGTTTCCCGCTCTGACATCGGCGTGGAATATACCATGGACAGAATCATATTTCAGTAAGTGTGAAAGGGTCTTTGCATCTGTCAGATCATTCAAAGCAACGATCTCAAATTCATTATATTTCCAACTCGTTCTCAGAAAATTTCTCCCTATTCTCCCAAAGCCATTAATTGCAACACGAATAGCCATACAAACCTCCTGTTTTTATTTTAATTTACCTAACGCAGGATTAATCCCACGGTTTCTGACACAACCTTACCACTTATTAATCACGAGACCCGTCAAAAGTTTTGGGTAGAAATACGTTGATTTTGGCGGCATTCTCACAAAAGACAGCGCCGCCTTCTCAACATCCTCAACCCTCGTTGGATTGAGGAAAAACGCCGCACTGAACTCTCCGTTGTTTACTCTGTCAAGAGCTCTCCTCACATCCATCTCATAGCCAATTTCAGCTGTATCAGATATCATTTTCAGCACCAGTTCGTGGAGAATGATCACGTCGATCTCTCTCAGGTGATGATCGATTTCGGAGACGTTGGCATCTCTGTATGTCAGGATTTGCCACGACGTGCTCCCCCTACGGAAAAAGCCGAATGCAAGCCGTTTCCCGGATAAAATTTTTCTGATATCAAAATCTCCCGCAACTGTCTCAATCTCAAAATACCGTGCGAGGATACTGTCCATGTCCTCAGGTATTGTCTTTAAAAGCCGGTGTGTCGGGAGTATCGTTAAGCCTTCATCGAGCATGTTTGAGAGAAACATAAGGACATGATCATAGGGTTTGGCACTTGCGGACATCTCCGGTGAGGATCTTTCTCTATATAATTCAAAAGCCGTTTCATATCGGTGATGCCCGTCAGCAATAAATACAGACTTGTCCTTGAGTTCGTGTTTGATATGCTCAATTTCCTCTTCATCATCAATCTGCCAGATCCGGTGCACATCTCCGGATATGTCTGTCGCCTCAATATATGGTTTGGCCATGGATACTTTTGCGAGTATATTCGCTATCCGGCCATTTGTAGTCTTGTAAAGTGAGAAAATCGGGCTTGTATGAGCATTACATGACCTCATGAGGTTTAACCTGTCCTGTTTTGGCTTTGAGTGTGTGCACTCGTGGGGATAAACGCTCCCTTTTCCCAACTCTTCGAGCTTTACAAGGCCGAGAAATCCAAGGAGGCGTTTTCTGATGCTGTTTATCCTGTAACTCATTTCATAGGCATAAAATGAAGGCTTCTCACTCCGAATAAATACTCCTTCTTTCAACCATGCATCAAGGTATTCCCTTGCTCTTGTATATTTGTTCCTTGCTTCATTGTCCGAGGACTCCTCTTTTCCGAAGTCTATTCTCACAATGTTGTAAGGGCTTTGCATGTATAACGCTTCCCGGTATTCAGGAGTAATGATATCGTACGGAGGGGCCAAAACATCCTCCATCTGCACCTTTGTAACGTCATAAAGTATGCCTTTGAAAGGGATTATATCAGCCATTTTTTGTATTTTTCCGCAGAACCTGAGGAGAAGTTCACGTATCTTAGCACGTGCAGAAGACGAAATTCAATTTACCTCAACCGTTATAACGCCTCTTTTCCCGTCGCCTGGATGACCTCTTTGATGTTCTTGTCGAGAAACTCCGGGATATAGGGGATATCCAGGTTCAAAAAACCGGATGTTATAACAGAAACAGCATCTTCCCGGGAAATGCCCCTTGACATCAAATACTCAACCTGTTCCTCAGCAATCGGACCAATGGAAGCTTCGTGCGAAAGTTCAGCTTTTGTAGCACCTTCGGATACAAGCTCCGGGATGGCATAAATTTGTGCTTTGGTGGAAAATACTATGCCACGACAGTCCAGGTGAGCTAAACAATACTCTTTTGTTCTGGCAACCAAATCCCCCCTCGAATAGATAACGCTTTCATCCGCTGCAATCGTTCGCGCAATGGACTCCCCCCGGGTGTCTTTTCCTTCAAGTATGATTCTCGAGCCAAGATCGATATAAGAATCTTTCATGCCGTAGACAACCGTATTGAACTTGGCAGAAGCCCTGTCACCTTTCAGATATGCAACAGGGAATGCCTGTATGGACTTCACCGGCTTCAAGAGAACATAATTACTGACAAAAGCCCCGTCTTCTTCAACAACAGCCCATGTCCTTGGCCGCACATGAAAGTTATCAGCCCAGTTATGGATCATCGTGAAAAAAAGTTTTCCGCCCTTTTTAACATAGAATTCGGAGATCCCTAAGTGAATGCCCTCGGCATCACTTTTCGAAAGCGTGCAACCGGTTATTACCTGAAGTTCTGCACCCTCCTCGACGATGATAATATTGTGTACGTTCTGACTGATATAATTTTCTGCAACCAACAGGCATGACTGAACAGGGTATTGCGGTTTTTGATGAGGGAACACCCTGATAAAGTATCCATGTGTCATATTCAGGGCTGCCTGGGCCGTGAATTTATCCTGATCAACCGGAACCGATTTCCAGAAATAGTCTTCAAGCCAATCGTACCTGTTTAATGCATCAGTCGTACTCATGATCTCGAGCTGACCCTCATATGCCTTGTTCAGGCTCTCATATACAACAGATTGATCAACCTGCATGTAGGAACCAGCTCTCTCCTTTTCCTCTAAACTAATGCCTGTTAAAATAGCAGCCTCTTTGGCCTGCATTGATAAGCTCTCGAGACTTTCAATTTTTCCTCTCTCAACATGCTGCGCGTAACGGGAAAGATCAATGTCAGGGCCAAAGGCTGCCTTCTTTTCCTTCGCTTTTTCTGCCTTTTCCCGTATATCAGAAAAATATGTTTTCCTTACCGGCATTCAGCGCACCTCCTGTAACCATGTCTTTTAATCTCCGAGAGAATATCCCGCGGGTTGCCTCTGCAGACGAAGACACCGTCAACAACGATATATCCTTTATCCGCATTAACGAAATCCAGGATATACCCTGTATGCGTTATGATGATTGCTCCGCGCTTCGGATCCTTCACTTTATCCTTGCCCAGAAGCGAATTGATGGCCTCACCTACCAGGGAAATGTTTTCTATATCAACGCCGGATTCCGGTTCATCAATGAGGACGAGCTCAGGCGCCTGCACCATAAGCTGGAGAAGTTCCGAACGCTTCATCTCACCACCGGAAAAACCATCATTCAATCCCCTCTGCAGGTGCCCTGCAAGGTTAAGCTGTTCAATTTTTTCTTTGATGCCTGCATCATCTGATCCATTATTCGCGATGATTTCAATAATTTTTTTCAGGGTCACCCCTTTAACTGTGGGCGGTCGTTGAAAGGATATGCCGAGTCCAAGCCGTGCCCGCTCAGAGAGATCCTGATTCGTTATATCAACTCCTTTAAAATAAATCTTTCCCTGATCAATTTTGTATCTCGGGAACCCCATGAGGGTCATCATAAAGGTTGTTTTGCCCGCACCGTTAGGGCCGAATAACACATTGATTTCGCCATAACCCATCGAAAAATTAACCCCTTTTAAAACCTGCCTGTCATCAATAGAGACCCAGAGGTCCTGAATTTTCAACATTTCCTGCACACCAGATTCCTCCTTTCAGTGGTATATCCCTGCTTGGCTTTTATAATAATAGAAGAGGAAAACAAATTTCTTAATTTTTTACAGGCTCCTGAAGGGTATTGACAAATGAATTTGTCATCCTGTAAGGTATGAGCAGATATTTTCTTCGTTATTAATCGTACGAACCTCCCTGGATAGGCAAAGACCTTCCGGGTATAAAAAACCACCATATACGTAAATCCAACAGGAGTTTAACAATGGAAAATCCAAAGAAGAATTTCGTGTCTGATAATATTCCTATTTCTGAACTCAAGGAAAAGACTATCGATGAATTGACCGACGTGGCAAGGGAGTTAAGCGTCGAAGGTGCCAGCAGCATGAGGAAACAGGATCTCATATTCGCAATCCTCCAGGCACAAACTGAAAAGACTGGGTATGTCTTTTCAGCGGGAGTTCTTGAAATCCTTCCCGATGGATTTGGCTTTTTGAGATCACCTGATTACAGTTACCTGCCCGGACCCGATGATATTTATGTATCACCGTCACAGATACGGAGATTCAATCTGAGAACCGGCGACCTTGTATCAGGACAGATAAGGCCTCCAAAGGAGAGTGAGCGGTATTTTGCACTCCTTAAAGTAGAAGCAGTCAACCATGAATCTCCCGAAGACAACATCAACAGGCCGTTATTTGACAATCTGATCCCCTATTACCCAACCGAAAAGATAAAGCTTGAATACGACAACAGTGACTATTCAACGCGGGTCATGGACCTCATAACACCGATCGGCATGGGACAGCGCGGAATGATTGTGGCTGCTCCCAGAACCGGGAAAACCATGCTCCTTCAGTCCATAGCAAAGGCCTGCAAGAAGAATCATCGCGATATTCATCTCATCATCCTGCTGATTGATGAAAGACCGGAAGAAGTGACGGATTGGAAAAGGCAGGTCCCGGCAGCAGAAATTATCAGTTCCACATTCGATGAGCCTCCGCAGAGACATTGCCAGGTTTCAGAAATGGTCATTGAACGGGCAAAGCGCCTTGTTGAATGCAAACGCAACGTTGTCATTCTCCTTGATAGTATCACGAGACTTGCACGGGCATATAATTCTGTAATTCCTGCAAGCGGAAAAGTGCTCTCAGGCGGTCTTGATTCAAACGCCCTTCAGAAACCGAAAAGATTTTTTGGTACTGCAAGGAACATCGAAGATGGCGGAAGTCTCACCATCCTGGCAACCGCCCTTGTAGATACCGGCAGCAGAATGGATGACGTTATATTCGAAGAATTCAAGGGAACCGGAAACATGGAGCTCCATCTCGACAGAAAACTTGTTGACAAGAGGATATTCCCGAGCATCGATATTAATGGTTCCGGCACAAGGAAGGAAGAGCTTCTTGTCGAGAAAGATGTGCTCAATAAGATGTGGATCCTGCGAAAAGTTCTTACTCCTCTCAGCACGGTTGAGAGTATGGAATTTCTCCTTGGTAAGCTCATGGGTACAAAAGCCAATAAAGACTTTCTCGAAATGATGAACAAATAGTCATTTGAGGCATACCTTAGAAGACGATCATTATTGTTTTGTATGCGGGGAAAACAATCCCTCCGGTCTGCATCTCAAATTTTTTATTCAGGAAGGTAAGGTATTCACTGAATTCATCCCCCGGAAAATCCATCAGGGCTACAAAGATATCATCCATGGTGGTTTAATTTCGACAATCCTCGACGAAGCAATGGTCAAGGCTGCTTTGATGCAAGGGATACCAGCGGTTACGGCAGAATTGACGGTCAGATTCAGGAATCCACTGCTGGCCGGAGAGAAAGCAATTATTGAAGCCGCCATTCTGAAATCAAACAGGAAGATTATTGAGGCAACAGCACTTATCAAAAAGACAGATGAAACAGTAATCGCCGAGGGGACCGCAAAACTGTTGCGACAAGATTAATCCGGAAACTTCATGTGAAAAGGGCGGATGTTGTGAGAAAAATTATTTTTCGATACCTCAGTGTGTACCTTCTGCTGATGGTTTCATTTATATGTTTATTCAGCGAGCGATAAAAGATAGTTTTAACAATTCATCGAGTTAAATAATTTTTCGATCAATATCTGCCCTTTTCAGAGTAACAACGACTATAGAGCGCATGATATCAGTCTGGGGCAGTGGAATATCAAGCAGTTCATACTCAAGATCTCCTATTTTTTTAAGCTCTTCCTGTACTTTTGGCCCTTTATTGAGAATAAAGATACCGCCTTGTTTCACAATATGAGCTGTTTTTTGTATGAATTTTTTTATATCAAACAATGCCCTCGTCAGAACAACATCTACCGGGGTTGCTAATTCTCCATGCACTGTTATTTCTTCTATTCGTTTTTCTATTATCGTGACCCGCTCGATTTTCAGTTGACGGGTTATGTGTCTGAGAAAAGCGGCCTTTTTCCCCGATGGCTCAATCAGGTACATTTCTATTTCAGGGCGGATAATCTTAATCGGTATCCCCGGAAACCCGGCGCCGCTCCCTATATCGGCAGCCCGGATGATACCCTGCGGCATTGGTACGAGATAAAGCAGAGAATCAATAAAGTGTTTGACAACAATATCTTTGTCATTCCGAATGCCGGTTAAGTTGCACGCCTTGTTCCATTTTTTAAGTTCTGAAAGATAAGCTGAAAAACATTGCATCCTGTCGTCAGTTGGGTTAATACCCAACGACAAAAGGCCTTCCTGCAGGATTTCAGCCGTCCTGATTTTAAGAAAATCCATAACAATCCCAATGATAGCAAAGAAAATGCACGCAATGATAGACTAAGAGGCATTAATACAACTTTATTCTCGCGATAAGGAGAAGGGAAGTGGAAAAGCTTTCAAGACAACAGGTTATCCAGTTAGCAGCAGAACAGGGGGACATCTCGGGACACGATCTTTCAGGGGTTGATCTGCGAGACCTCGAACTGATAGCTGTCCGGTTCACGAACTGCAATCTTCGCGGCGCAAACTTAAGCAGTTCGAACTTCAGCATGTCGGATTTCGAGGATGCAGACCTGTCAGTCTCAAATATGAGCAGCTCTAATTTCATCGGAGCCAATTTTAGAAATGCACATATCGAAAAATCAGATCTCACTTTTTCATCCTTCATGGGAGCAGATTTCACCAAAGCGCATCTTGGGGGTGCGGACTTTACGAATTCAAAGATATCATCTGCACAGTTTGAGCTTGCTGATCTTGCAGACTCAAACCTTCAGATGACTGAAGCTGTCCTTATCAGGGCAAAGGGGGCTGTTTTACGAAAAATGAAAGCCTATGGATCAAGCATGATAGGTGCTGATTTTACGGGGGCTGATATGCGTGAAGCGATGCTGCATGGAACGGATTTAAGCGGGGCAAACCTTTCATCGGCTGATCTGAGAGAAGCGAGTCTTATCGAGACCACGTTCATAGCTGCGGACCTGACCAATGCCGATTTAAGGGGTGTTCTTCGCAGAGGTGCTGATACAACAAGGGCACGGCTAAGCGGAGCAAAAACCGATCAGAACCCTCAGGAAGGTTAATTCTCCGTAAAGACTATTACTCACTTGATCTCGATCAGGAGTGAACCCTAACCAAAATTATATCCGTCATTGGTATATATGGAGCGATGCTGCTGGATTGCATCAGATACGGTGAGTGGTTTTCCTGCAAACGATTTACCGTTTAGCTCTGCAATAGCTTTTTGGGCCTCATTGTCCAATCCCATCTCAACAAAGCCAAACCCTTTGGATTGTTTTCGTGTCACTGATATAATCTCACCATATTCTAAGAAAAGATCCCGTATATCTTGTTCTGTTGTGTTAAAGGCAATGTTTCCAACGTAAATTTTTCTCAGTATATTTCAACCTCCTGTTTTGTTCAAACAATAAGCTAAGCGATTAATACCTTTAATTCATTGCGCCTTTTTGGATGTTGAAGTTTTCGTAGGGCTCTATATTCAATCTGCCTCACCCTTTCACGTGTAATAGAAAACTGCCTCCCTACTTCTTCGAGGGTCTGGTCTTTTCCAAATCCTATACCAAATCTCCTTCTTATAATCTCAGCTTCCCTCGGAGTCAGAGTATTAAGAACCTTCAGTATCCGCTCTGTTACATTACTCCTTTCTGTATCGGAATATGGGGTAGGACCATCTTTATCACTAATAAATTCCTCAATGGTTGTACCATCATCACCAACGGGAGTTTGAAGAGCTATCGTGTCCTGAATTGCCCTGAATACCTCTTCGATCTTTCCTGTTGAAACTTCCAACCTCTTGGCGATTTCCTTTTGACTCGGTTCTCTCCCAAGTTCTTGTCTTAATTCTCTGGATGCTTTGCTAACCTTGCTATAAAAATCCATCATATGTACTGGAACCCTGATTGTTTTTGCCTGATCCATTAATGCCCTTGTCACTGCTTGCCTTATCCACCATGTTGCATAGGTACTGAATTTAAATCCTCTTTTATAGTCAAACTTATCGATAGCCCGCATAAGACCGATATTGCCTTCCTGAATCAGATCAAGCAATGAAAGACCTCTTCCAATATAATTCTTGGCTATATTAATCACTAATCTCAGATTATGATTTATTAACGTATCCGTAGCTTCACTGACAAGGATTCTTGCCCTCGTTATTCTGTCCCATTTATCTTTCAATTCATCAATCTTGATCCCAATCTCTGATTCAACTCGCTTATACTCATTCTGCACTTCCTTCGCAATTGCAGCAAGCTGTAACGGATTGATATTCTTTTTCTTTTTTTCTTGTATCAATTTTTTCAAACCCTTTAACGTGCCATATTTGGCAACCTTTCTATCTGCCACTTCAATGTTTATCATGAAATTCTCAAGTTCTTTCAGGCTCATTTCAAGAGATTCATGTATTTTTTCTTCCTCCTCGTTGTTCAGGTCTTCTTTGTTTTTGCTATCTAAACGCGCTTCGTTTTTCTTGTATAAAGGCAGTGCTGTGACAATTCCCTTAATTATCTCTTTTCCTTCTTCCAAGCTCTTCGCAAGTTCTACTTCTTCATTCCTTTTCAGAATTGAAATATTCCCCAACGAGTGAAAATATGTCTGTACAATATCCTCTGTTTTTTCATGCTCCTCTTCTTCCTCACTAATGTCAGTGGCCTGCTCATCTACAACTTCAACGCCCATATCATGGAGAAGGTCCAAAAGTTCTTCTAACTCATCCGGGGGAAAATATTCTGAAGGAAGCGCATCATGTATCTCATCATAGGTGAGCTTTCCATGCCTCATACCTATGTCTATAATCTCTTCAAAAATATCCTCTTTCTCCATGGCACTCCTTAAAATAAATTTATAAATGCTGCGTGCATAATACAAATGTACTTACAGCTTAAAAGGTAGTAGCGGTCCCATTTGATTTTGATAAAAGAAGGGAAAACGACAGGGTTAAAGAATAAAATTCATCAAATGTTTAAACGACCTTACGACTATTATAACAAAATTGAGGCTTTTGTCCTGATTATGTCTTCAAAATTATGCATAGGCTTCTTCGACAATTGTTGTTGAAATACTTGTTGTCTTCGGTACGTAGCGAAAGCTTATTTTTAACCCATGACCATTATGACAGGAACAAGTATCATCTGAAAAATCATAGTGCACATTTTCCATCCCGGAGATTTCATTCATGAAAGGACGGAATGTGAGTGAATTGAACTTAACAGCTTTTGATTTTGCAAACCATCCATGAAAAAATATCTGAGCACGAAAATTTACAAGTCTCCCTTCATGAAAGATAACATCGAGAATGCCCCACCTTTCATCTGACTCTTTAAATTGAAATACTTTTTTGTCAGAACCCTCCGGCGAGATTGTAGCCGATGCATTGATGTTGCTTTGGGGGATATCTGTTATATCCGTCAAACAATCCCTGCCGAATCGATCAATAATGTCTAATCGTGAATGAAGTTCCCTGAAATCACAAAGAAATTCAGATATGAGAGTCAAATATGGAATGTTACAAGCAGGTTCGTATTGCCGCATTTAATTTCCTCTTAGGTATCTTATGTAAGCCAGTTGATGATTCTTTAACCATGAACAAATTATAGGTTTGCTCAACTATTTACTGATCGGGGAGACCGCTAAAAGGACAGCGGTTTACGTATATTGTATGGCAACTTCATAAACAATATCTGAGTGGTTGGTGGAGGAATCTGTTCCTTTGCAGCTAAGTGTTCCTTTTCCCCCCACTCTGCGGTTTCTGATCATCTCTGTTATTACCTGGGTCAGATCAAACCCACCATCAATACAGTCTTGTCTCAAGCAATTGACTATGAAAAAAGCATAGCTGCCGGGAGTGAAATTAAAGGTCCGGAGAATCGATTTTGCTCCCTTCTGGTTATATGTCATATTCATAACGATGTTTGCAACCTCAGGGAAGTGTGCAGCTACAGAGCCTGCTGCACGTTTCTGCTCCATAATTTCCTGCCTCTTCTCCATCATTGCTGCATGCTTACTGTTGTTCATGTTCCTCCCATGCCTCTGAAGGGAAAAGGCTCCCTCAAGCGGAAGGAGCCTTGACCAGTTAATTAGAGTTTGGTTACATTGATTGCTTTAAGACCTTTTGGGCCTTGTTCAGTATCAAAACTGACATTGTCACCTTCGGCAAGACTCTTAAATCCGCTGCCTTGGATGGACGTATGATGCACAAAAACATCGCTGTTGTCTTCAGCGGTAATGAAGCCAAACCCTTTGCTGTCATTGAACCACTTAACTGTTCCTTGTGTCATTTTGTTTACCTCCTCATCTGTTAAATTAAAATCTCAGAAGGACCCAATAAAAAAGGCCACAAAGCTAAAAGTCTTTGTGGCCTTCTGTGAACGCAAAAACCTCTAAAATCTTGTATGTACAGTAACATGTCCTGGCAGGTTAGTCAAGGTAAATAAAAAAATGCTGTATCTCGGGAATCATGATTATTATGTGATGACAACAATCATGAGCCGTTCTATTATGGGAGGTTCTTCTTGTGGTCCCTTTTCAGGCGGCCACGGCTCTTCCCCATGGCGATAACTTTTACGATTTATGGTTATCATTTCCGGAAAGTATTCGAACAGCACTTCCGGATGATAGAAAGAAAAGAAAATTTTTGTGTTTTGAAACAGGATACAAAAAAAATACCTGTTTGCTTAAAAAGTCCTTGAAAAAATTGGTACCCCCTGCAGGAATCGAACCTGCGACACCAGGTTTAGGAAGAAGTTCCGTGGGATTTCATAAGTGCTTGGAAATACCGTATAAATCCTTGCCAGTCAAGTGTCTACAGCCATTTTTGTTTTATATGTACTTGTAAATATTTCGATATCTTTCTATATGCTTTGTCACGATTTAGTCACGGTCAAGCTTTTAAAGAATCTTTCTAATATTGTGCAGCAGATTCCTCATTCATATTGATTTTATCTCAAGATAAGTATCCATTAAACAACACGTCAGGTAAAACATTCTTCATCAAACACTACGGATATTTGTCTTTCCACCCGATGGGTTTAAAATCCTGACTCTCCCGAAATATCTGAGTGGTCTTCAAGTCCTGCTGTCGCAACCTGATTTTCTCGAACTGAATATCCAATTGCTTTATAACCCTTAAGTCTCTTCTGAAACATACGCGTGAACATGGGGACATTTACATCCACATAGTGGTAAATTCGCACGATTCTTTTATTATCGTGGAGACGGTGAAGGCGGCCAGCGTATTGCTGAAGCGTTCCCCGCCATGAAATCGGCATGGTTAAAAAGAGAGCGTCCAAACGAGCATCATCAAATCCCTCTCCTATATACCTGCCTGTGGCGATCACCAATGGTGCTCTTGCCGATAAGGTGCTGCTGGATTAGATCAATTGTTACGGAAAGCAGTTCTCGGTTCTCACATTCTGAGCACTTAATCCGTGGTTTGACACAGAGCGGTCGTTTCCATTCGTTAGCACATGCGGGAGAATAACCGGATTTTCCTGTTCTCGCTTCTCACCTAATAGGATAAACGTCTTCTCGCCCACGGAAAAGACTGCGAAAGAGAATAACCTTGTCTTCCTGGGATAAGCCTTCAACCAAAGGGGCATCGGGTTTTTCTTCTTGTATGCATAGAAGAGATTTAAGGTTTTTGTTTTCTTCCCTCAGGCGAGCGCATTCATCAAGAACTGCCTTTAATTGTTCTGCGATTTCTTCAGATGCCATGGTCCCTTAATATTTTCACGCATTATCTCTACCAAGGGTGTGTATCTCCATTTTCTTTCTATTTATAAGCTTCAAGCATTTATAAAAACCTTTTCAAGAATTGTGTGATATGTATGAGCGTGATACCTTTTTCGCCACCTTCAATCATCTTGTCCATGGAGACTACGAATTTCGGGTAATTATCCCGGATCTGAAGGAGATTTCCAAATTCTCTTGCATGCGCTTTTTCATCGGGAATAAGGTATGCTACCTGCACATAGAGTCTCTCCCCTCGTTTTTCGCAGACAAAATCGATCTCCTTTGAGCCCAACTGTCCGACTGTGACAGTATAACCCGATGCACGAAGGTGCATATATACAATATTCTCAAGCATTTTATTGATATCAGACGGCTTGTAACCGACAATGGCATTTCTCAGCCCGCTATCCTCGAAATAATATTTTTCGTTGATCTCAAAAATGCGTTTGCCGCCTATCTCAGAACGGCGTACCTTGAAGATAAGAAAGGCATTGGACAGAAAGGAAAGATAGTTCAGGACGATGTTGGGTGAAATGTTGGTCTTCTGCGACTTCAGAAAATCGCTGACCTTTTTTGCGGAAACCAAACTTCCCGTGTTATCCGCAATATACTCGACAAGCCTTTCAAGAAATGCAATGCTCCTGATGTTATACCGCGCAACCACATCTTTAAAGAGTATTGTATTGTTGATGCTTCTCAGATAGTCGTAGACAACCATATCATTCAGATCGAGATTGACCAGATAGGGAAGCCCGCCATATTTCATGTATTTCATAAAAGAGTCTTCGTTATTGTCAAGCTTATGGAACAAAAGAAACTCCGGATAGGAGAGGCTGTATACATCTATTTCCACGTATCTGCCAGACAGATTCGTGGCAAGTTCGCCTGAGAGGAGATCGGCATTGCTTCCGCTGCAGTAAATATCATATCTGCCGCTTGCCTGAAGATCTCTCAGCGCTTTTTCAAACTGAGCTATGTCCTGAATTTCGTCAATCAAAAGAGCGGTTATCTTTTGTTTCTTTGCCCTCTTGTTTATATAACTCAGCAGGCCGTGATAATCTCTGATCGGCTCGAATTCATGCAACTCCTTGTTGATATAGAGAATTGCATCCTTTTTCGTTCCCTCTCTGATCAGTTCATCCATTATCTGGAACAATAGATAACTCTTCCCGACTCTTCGCTGCCCGACAAGGACTTTGATGATGTCCTTATTCATGAAAGGCAGTATCCGGTCGAGATAGTATGACCGCTTGATATACTTTTTAATCATGATTAAAATATTTCTATATTTATAAGTATGTTTTAAGTATACATAAAACAGCAAATAGATGAAAGAAGGAAAGAAACGAATCCACGACACCAAAGAAGATATCAACACCAGAGTAATTTAACCTGGTGTCGATTCTATCATTATTATTTAAAATCAAGGTGTTTAGAAATACTTGCCCTTAGAATCAGTCACAATTAGTCACCAGAAGACTGACAAGAAGTACTTGAAAAATAAGTAAATATGGTACCCCCTGCAGGAATCGAACCTGCGACACCAGGTTTAGGAATTTTATTGGAGGGATTTCATAAGTGCTTGAAAATACCAGAAAAAGCCTTAACCGCCAAGCTGTTATAACCTCTCCTCACTTAGATATTGTTATATATGTTTCGATATTTTTGGATATATTCTGTCACGATTTAGTCACGTTCTCAGCAATAACGCTTTAATGTAATATTTGCATATTTTGCCCTATTAGGAGAAAGCAAAAAGCGGAACAACGATCCAAGCCGACTGTATTGTCTATGCGAGTTTGCAACTAATAATAGTTGCTTTTATTATTTATTCCTGATACAATAGGTTCATGAGTTAATGGGAAGTCTGTGAAGGAGGATTTTCTGAGTAGACGTAAAAAGATTATCGATCGTTTCCTGTCAAGGCCCAGTGACTTCACCTGGCAGGAACTTGTCAACCTGTTAAACGGATTTGGATATAATTTGGCAAAAGCTGGAAAGACCGGCGGATCAAGGGTTAAGTTCATGCATGAAACCCTGCCGCCGATTATTTTGCACAAACCACATCCAACACCGGTACTGAAAAAGTACCAGTTGGAGCAGATCGAGGAAACCTTAAGAGCAGAGGGATTGATATGAAAGACATGATGAAATACAAAAATTATTACGGATCAGTTCATTACAGCGATGGGGACAAAGTATTTTATGGGAAGGTCGAGTTCATCCGCGCCCTTGTCAGCTATGAAGGCACTAATGTTACTTCACTGCGTAAAGCCTTCGAGGAAGCTGTTGAGGACTACCTTCAGACCTGTAAGGAAACGGGAAAAGAACCTGAGCAGCCATTCAAGGGATCCTTTAATGTCCGGGTCGGTTCCAGACTGCACCAGCATATCGCCTTGGAGGCAACGAAGAGAGGAGTCACGCTCAATAAGTATATAGTCGACGTCCTCGAAAAGGAAACCGCGAAGCGGAAGACAGCTTGAACCCATAGCTGTCTTTATTTATCTCCCTATATCGGATGTTGCATCGGCCACTAGATGGTGAGCAGAATATAAGGTATAACTAATTTCTATGGCACTGTTTG
>JAGSYM010000334.1 GCA_018262395.1 Nitrospirota bacterium
CTTCAGGTCGATGAACACGAAGGTCAAGACGGATGATTTTGAAAGGTACGGCCGCAGACTATGGGACAGAAGGGAACTCAAAAAACTGGCTCTGCACGCAGAAAGCAGGACAATACGTGAGAAGGCTGAAGCTCTGTTGCACCCACAGAATGGCCTGAGGCATTTGTTGAGACGGACGCTCAAGGCACATTGCAAGATATTAAGAAATGAAGGTCTCTGGAAGTATATTCTACACTCCTATAATTACAGAAAAGGACAAATGCGTGGTTGGATCAAGAAGATTAAGGTATGATGAAATAACCCGTAATGAATAACTAAAAGAAGAAGATCATTTGGTAAGCGTTATTATTCCGGTATTTAATGGTGAGAAATATCTGCGGGAGGCTATCGAAAGCGTGCTAGCCCAAACGTATAAACATACCGAGATTATTGTGATTGACGACGGCTCAACTGACAACAGTGCAAAAATAGCAAAACACTATAGTCCACCGCTAAAATACTTTTTTCAGCCCAACAGCGGTCTCAGTGCTGCCCTAAACCGTGGGGTAGAAGTGGCGCAGGGAAGCTTTTTCGCCTTTCTCGATTCGGACGACCTGTGGATGGGAGATAAATTAACTCATCAGATGGCGGTCTTTGAGAATAATACTGACCTGGACATTGTATTCGGACAAATCAAACAGTTTTTCAGTCCTGAGTTGGATGAGAATCAAAGAAAGAGAATTCGGATCCCTGCTGAAGTGATGCCGGGAATCTTTAAGGGCAGCATGCTTATCAAACGTGACTCCTTTTTTCGTGTGGGAGCGTTTGATACCACGTGGAAAGTGGGAGATTTTGTCTGCTGGTATTTGAGGGCAGTGGAAGCGGGCCTGAAGAGCGTGGTTGTGGATGAGATCGTTGTCCTGAGGCGCATCCATATGAACAATATGGGTATTCGCCAGCGCAAATCGCAGAAAGATTTTGTGAGAATCCTCAAGGCATCCCTTGATCGCCGCCGCAGGATGCAAAATTCAGATAGAGACATGTAATTCAGTATAAAATAGACGATGACATACTTGTGCAATTAATAGCACATTATAAGTGTAATATTTCATCAGGGATTTTATAATGGGTTTTGCCATGCCTTTTGTGAGTGTTATCATACCCGCATATAACTGTGAGAGGTTCATCGCCGAGGCGGTGGAGAGCGTAAGGCGACAAGACCATAGACCGATCGAGATCATTGTAGTAGATGATGGCTCGACAGACGGAACCTCAGCTCATGTAAAGAACCTTGGTAAGGATATACGCTATGTGCATCAATCGAACAGGGGCCCTGCTGCAGCCAGAAATAGAGGTATCGAAATGGCGAAGGGCGAAGTGTTCACCTTTCTCGATGCCGATGACTATTGGCCTGAGAATAAATTGGAAATTCAGTTGGCACATCTGAGGAAATATCCGCGAATCGAAGTGGTTCTGGGACGTATCCAATTTACCGGGTCATTGACAGAGGCAGACATGAAAATCCGTTTTGAGGGGCCCGACAATACCATGGTCAATATCAACCTCGGCAGCGGTATTTTCAAGAGAGCGGTTTTTGAAAAGGTTGGTATATTCGACGAGTCACTTCGTCACTTTGAAGATCATGACTGGTTCTTACGTGCGAGGGAAAAAGATGTCTCTATGGTAATTCTTGAGAACATTACCCTTTATTATCGCAGGCACGAGAACAGCATGAGCAGCAGGAAAAGTGAAGACGATCCCACTATGATCCAGATACTCAAGAAATCATTAGACCGTCGCCGTCAAGACAACAAGGGTCTTGCCGAATTATTGCCAAGGTTTTTTGACTTTGATGACAGAAAGGGAACGCAGAAGCATAGAGAAGGGGACTCAGAATGATAAAAATTCTGTATTGGACCCCCTTTTTTTTGCCGGATATAGGCGGCATTGAGACATTAAGCGCCAAATTGCTGCCCGATCTCCAGAAGCGGAATTATGACATCGCTGTGCTGACTTCCCACGGAAGGTATGGTATGGCTGACAAAACGGAGTTTAATGGCATCCCGGTTTTCCGGTTTTCTTTTCGGGATGTTTTTGGGAATCACGACCTGCGCCAACTCTTCAAGCTCCGGGAACAAGTGATAAAGCTCAAACAATCCTTTAAGCCGGACTTCATACATGTGCACATGAGCGACCCGAGTGTCTTTTTCCATCTGAGTACGCTTTCTGCTTTTCCTGCACCTACAATTGTTACTATACACCATGACACAAAGCATCCTGGGTTCAGAGGAAGGACGGACACATTGCTTGGGAATGCGCTTCGTATGGCAGAGTGGGTTACCGCCGTTTCCAAGGCAACATTATCTGACTTGATACATATTGAGCCTGAAATAAAGAACCGCTCTTCCGTGATCTACAATGGGTTGGACTCGCTGGATGTTATCCCTGCAACTCTTCCCTTTGACCCTCCACGTATTATGTGTATGGGGAGACTTATACCTGCTAAAGGCGTCGATCTCGCGATTACAGCTTTTTCCTCTCTGTTGAATCGCTTTCCTCGTGCGCGTTTGACCATTGTTGGCGAGGGGCCAGAACAAGTACATTTAGAAAGACAGGCTCTTATCGAGCCTGAGGAGGTTCCTGCGGTTATAAATCAGGCTACGGTTGTCATAATGCCTTCACGGACAGAGGGTTTCCCAATGGGGGCACTGGAAGCAGCCAGGATGGCAAGGCCAGTCGTCGCAACTCCGGTAGGTGGCTTGGCAGAGGCAATTATTCACCAGCAGACCGGATTGATAGTTGAGAAGGAAAACAGTTCTGCTGTCGCTGAGGCGGTCTCTTTTCTCCTTGAGCATCCGGATGTGGCCGTGCGAATGGGACAGGCTGCCCGTTCACAAGTGTTGCAAACATTTAGCCTGAAGAGTTGCGTAGACTCCTATGACATGCTCTACCGCAGACTCATCAGGGGAACACCCCACACCTCTGTTTTGATGGAGCAATAAGGATGGGGACATGAAGGAAATGCTGAAGTTCATTTATGGAGCCGTGCGGGGAATACTCAGGAGGCTGAGTTTCGACCTTCTGTGGCATGGGTTATTATCCAATGACAGGAGAATCATCAAAATGACCGGAATAGGAAATTGCGAAACGAGGGTCCATTTTTATCCTTCTGTCCTTCATTTTTTGCATAATACTCCATATCTTTTCCGCAGGAAAAGATATGACTATCTCATTGCTCAAAATTTTCTTCACGATGAATTCTTGTCATGTCCGAAACCAAAACTCTTTTTTACCCTAGAACCCTCTCCTTGCATGACACCCGAGACGACAAGAAATATGCAGTCTGAACGAGCAAAACAATTTCTTTACCTGTATGACGAGCCTGATATCAAAAAGAGGATGTTTTATCCTTGTTTTGCCGATCATAAGGAAGGAATTATCAGAGACTTGGAACGCATGCTTGCAGAAAAACGCTCCAAGCTCTGCTGCATCATTAATAGGTATTCAGAACATCCGGGATTGAACTTACTTCAGCAAAGAATGCTTTTTGTGAAAGCCATGGGAAACGATATCGACATTTACGGCGCAGAGCCTTGGGGTGGGCCCAACAAATGGAGGGAGTTTCCGAATTATTACGGTATGACAGATAATAAGTTACAAACACTGAGGAACTATAATTTTGTGATCGCCTTTGAGAATAGTGATTATCCCGGATATATAACAGAAAAGGTTATTGATGCGTTTAAGGCTGGTACTGTTCCGCTCTATTGGGGAGGGGGAGCATTCTTGAAGGAAACTATTCCCTCTGATTGTTATATAGACTGCAGAAACAGGGAGCCGGAAGAGGTTTATCTGTTGATCAAAAACATGACGCAGGAGGAC
>JAGSYM010000335.1 GCA_018262395.1 Nitrospirota bacterium
CAGAAGGGATTTTGACAGGAGGAGAAAAAGAATATGGTAGCTGCAATGAAGGAACTGCTTGAGGCAGGGGTACATTTTGGGCATCAGGTAAAAAGATGGCATCCAAAGATGAAGAAATACATCTTTGGAGAAAGAAACGGCATCTATATCATTGATCTTCAAAAGACCGTGAAGGGTCTGGAGGAGGCCTATAATTTCGTAAAGAATGTTGCATTGTCAGGGGCGCCGGTGCTCTTTGTGGGAACAAAGAAACAATCCCAGGATGCAATCAAGGAAGAGGCACATCGTTCAGGTGCTTTTTATGTAAATCAACGCTGGCTTGGTGGAATGCTCACAAATTTTTCAACCATAAAGAAGAGCATAGAAAAACTCAAAAAAATTGAGACCATGAAAGAGGACGGCACCTATGAACTGCTTCCGAAAAAAGAAGTTGCAGCTCTCGAAAAAGAACGGGTGAAGCTCGAAAGGAATCTCTCCGGTATCAAGGATTTGCCAACGTTCCCCTCGGCACTATTCATTGTGGACCCCAAGAAGGAGAGGATCGCCGTTGCTGAGGCAAGAAAGCTCTCAGTACCCATAGTCGCCATCGTTGACACAAACTGTGATCCTGATGAAATTGATTATGTAATCCCCGGGAATGACGACGCAATACGCGCCATAAAACTCATAACCTCAAAGATTGCTGATGCCATCCTTGAAGGCAAGGAGACCTTATCCAAGGCCGCAGCCGAAGAGGCTGAGAAGCCAGTAATTGAAGAAAAAATTCAGCAGGAAGAAGCGGGTATATCCGAATGACAACGATTTCAGCAGAATCAGTAAAAACTCTCAGAGAAAAAACAGGTGCCGGAATGATGGAATGCAAAAAGGCACTGACAGAAAGTAACGGAGATTTTGAAAAGGCAATTGATCTGCTCCGGCAGAAAGGACTTGCTACGGCTCTCAAGAAAGCCGGGAGAACTGCATCAGAAGGACTGATTGAAGCATATATCCATATGGGGAAGATCGGAACGATGGTAGAAGTCAACTGCGAGACCGATTTTGTAGCTCGGACAGACGATTTCAGGGAACTGGTGAAGGACATCGCCATGCACATTACAGCCGCTAATCCGCAATATCTCTCACGTGAAGATGTTCCGCAGGAAGTTCTGGAACGCGAAAAGGAGATCTACCGGGTTCAGGTTGCTGATAAACCGGCTCAGGTTGTCGAGAAAATTGTCCAGGGTAAACTTGAGAAATTCTATTCTGACACCTGTCTGCTGGACCAGATATTTATCAAGGATCCTGACCAGAAGAAAAAGATTCAGGACCTCGTGACCGAAAAAATAGCGAAACTGGGTGAAAACGTAATCATAAGAAGATTCTCACGATTCCAGCTTGGGGAAATAACATCAGTATCAACACCTTGAAATACAAAAGAATTCTCCTGAAAATCAGCGGGGAAGCCATGATGGGAGATCAGGCCTATGGAATAGATCCGTCCACCGTTGATTTCATGGCAAAGGAGATTAAGGATGCTGTATCCATGGGAGTCGAAGTTGCGATTGTCATAGGGGGCGGGAATATATTCAGAGGCGTTGAGGCGAGTGTAAAAGGGATCGAGAGAGCATCAGCAGATTATATGGGCATGCTTGCCACGGTTATCAATGCTCTTGCCCTCCAGAATTATCTGGAAAAATATGGTATCCCGACACGGGTTCAGTCGGCAATCGAAATGAAGGAACTTGCCGAACCGTATATCAGGCGGAAGGCAATGCGCCATCTCGAAAAAGGGAGAACGGTTATTTTTGCTGCCGGCACCGGAAATCCGTACTTTACGACAGATACGGCAGCATCCCTCAGGGCCATGGAAATTGATGCAGCTGTCATTCTCAAGGCGACAAAGGTGGATGGCGTTTACTCTTCTGACCCTGTAAAGGAGCCGACTGCAAAAAAATATGATACTGTTACCTATATTGATGTATTGAAAAAAGGCCTCAGCATCATGGATTCCACTGCCATATCACTCTGTATGGACAACAATCTCCCGATTGTGGTATTTAATCTGAGAGGCAAAGGAAATATCAGAAAAATCTTGGAAGGTAAAAAAATTGGGACTCTTGTAAGGGGGAACGATGGAACAAGAGTTAAAAAGAAACACCACTGACAGGATGTCACGCACTATCGATGCCCTGAAGAAGGATTTTGCTTCTATCAGGACCGGGAGGGCTTCTTTAGCGCTCCTCGATGGATTAACGGTGAATTATTACGATACGCCGACTCCGCTTCAGCAGCTTGCAAGCCTCAGCATACCGGAAAGCCGTCAGATAGCTATTCACCCCTGGGACCCGAAGGTTATTCCGGATATTGAAAAAGCGATTCTGAAATCAGACCTCGGACTCACTCCCATGAATGACGGCAAGATGATACGGATAAATATCCCTCCCTTAACAGAATCCGGAGAGACGGAAACGAGGAACTCAAAAAACTGGAAAAGGAAAAACATATCAGTGAAGATATCGTCAAGAAGTCGCAGGATGAGTTGCAGAAGATCACAGATTCTTTCATTGCAAAGGTTGATGAAGTGCTCATGAACAAGGAAAAGGAAATTATGGAAGTGTAAGGTGGGAAACAGTAATTTTATTCTGAAAGTTACCGATGCGAAGCTCTCTGATATTCAGAAGGCATTGCAGGCTGCCGGCATAAAGGTTAGAAGCATTATCGAGGTCTTCAAAGAAGAAGGAAACCCTCCACTGGAAGAAAAGGAAGTAAAATAATGGCGGAGAAAAAAGGCAAGATGAA
>JAGSYM010000052.1 GCA_018262395.1 Nitrospirota bacterium
TGGGGTATTGATCACAAGATGTATTTCCTTGTTTTTAATCGCATCGACGATATTCGGCCTCCCCTCGTGTATCTTGTCAACAGGCTTCGCCTGGATATTATGTTGTGTCAGAAATGCACAGGTTCCCCGCGTAGCCCTGATAATGAACCCAAGCTGTTCAAAGCGCCTTGCAATATTCAGGACCTCATTCTTATCCTTATCAGCGACAGTGATAAGCACCGTACCGGCGAGCGGCAGCCTCTGCTGTGCTGCTTCAAGTGCTTTATAGTAAGCTCTGCCAAAGGAATCATCCATACCGAGGACTTCGCCTGTTGAACGCATCTCTGGTCCGAGAAGCGGGTCAACCTCGGGGAACATGGTGAACGGGAAAACCGCTTCTTTCACCCCGTAATGCGGAACAAGTCTCTGTTTAAGCCCGATCTCAGCAATCTTTTTGCCGAGCATGATTTGTGTGCCAATCCGTGCCATAGGGATGTTGCAGACCTTTGAGACTATGGGGACAGTCCTGGATGCCCGTGGATTTGCCTCGAGTACATATACAACGTCATCAGCTATGGCATACTGAATATTGAGCAATCCGACAACGCCGATTTTCAGTGCAATCTGCTGCGTGTATTCATGAATTGTTTCAATATGTTTCTTCGGAATACTGATCGGTGGAATGACGCAGGCAGAATCTCCTGAATGGATCCCCGCAAGTTCTATGTGTTCCATGACCGCCGGCACAAATGCTTCTCCACCGTCCGCTATTGCATCAGCTTCAGCTTCTATTGCATTTTCCAGGAATTTATCTATCAGGATCGGCCTGTCAGGGGTAACCCCGACGGCAGCCGAGACATATCGTTCGAGCATGTCCCTGTCATGGACAATCTCCATCCCGCGGCCACCAAGCACATATGATGGTCTCACCATGAGAGGATATCCGATTCTTTCCGCGACACTCAGTGCCTCCTCAAGGGTGCTCGCCATTCCTGATTCCGGCATAGGAATTCCTATGGTTTCCATGATCTTCCTGAACCGGTCCCGGTCCTCTGCAAGATCAATCGTATCAACAGAAGTTCCGATGATCTTCACTCCCGCATCAGCAAGTTCCCGTGCGATGTTAAGCGGGGTCTGCCCTCCGAACTGAACGATCACTCCTTCAGGCTTTTCTTTTTCATAAATCGAGAGCACGTCCTCAACCGTAACAGGTTCGAAATACAATTTGTCAGAAGTGTCATAATCGGTCGAAACGGTTTCCGGATTGCAGTTCACCATCAGTGATTCATATCCCTCGTCACGGAGGGCAAATGCGGCATGTACGCAGCAATAGTCAAACTCAATACCCTGTCCGATGCGATTCGGACCACCGCCCAGAACCATAATCTTTCTTCGATCACTGCATGCGACATTATCAGGCGCATTGTATGTTGAGTAGTAATATGCCGCATTTTCCACACCACTCACCGGAACAGGCTCCCATGCCTGGGTTATACCGAGACCCTTTCGTCTTTCACGGATTTCCTGTTCTGTAACATTGAGAAGTTGGGCAAGATAACGGTCTGCAAAACCGTCCTTTTTTGCCTGAATTAGCAGATCGTCAGGCAACTCCTTTCCTCTGTATGTAACAATTGCTTCCTCCAATACAACCAGCTCCTTCATTTGTTCAATGAACCAGGGTTTAATATGCGTTTTTTCATACAGGATATCTGTAAAAGCCCCTTTGCGCAGCGCTTCATACATGATGAACTGGCGCTCACTTGTTGGTGTTCCAAGAAGCTCCAAAAGCTCCGGCAGGGATTTTTCATGAAAGTCTTTCGCGAATCCAAACCCGTAGCGTCCGATCTCCAGTGAGCGGATCGATTTCTGCAGTGCTTCCTTATAGGTCTTTCCGATGCTCATTACCTCACCCACTGCACGCATCTGGGTTCCAAGACGGTCCTCCACTCCTTCAAATTTCTCAAAAGCCCACCGTGCAAATTTAACAACAACATAGTCACCCCACGGTGTATACTTTTCAAGAGTGCCTTCCCTCCAATAGGGAATCTCATCAAGCGTGAGTCCCCCGGCCAGCAGTGCTGAAACAAATGCAATCGGAAAACCGGTAGCCTTAGATGCCAGTGCGGAAGAGCGTGAGGTTCTCGGATTAATTTCGATAACAACAACACGCCCAGTCTTCGGATCATGGGCGAACTGGATATTCGTTCCGCCGATAACTTCTATCGCCTCAACGATGTCATAGGAATATTTCTGCAGCCGTTCCTGGAGTTTCTGATCAATCGTGAGCATGGGTGCAGTGCAGTAAGAATCCCCGGTATGAATACCCATGGCGTCAACATTCTCGATGAAACAGACGGTGATTCTCTGATTTTTTGCATCCCTCACCACTTCAAGCTCCAGTTCTTCCCACCCCAGCACTGACTCCTCAACGAGGATCTGTCCGATAAGACTGGCGGAAATGCCCCGGCTCGCTATTGTCCGCAATTCCTCGATATTGTAGACTAAGCCACCTCCTGTTCCACCCATCGTATATGCAGGACGTATAACAACGGGATATCCAAGTTTCGATGCTATCACTTCAGCTTCCTCAACACTGAAGGCCGGCTCACTCTTTGGCATCTCGATACCCAGTTGATCCATGGTTTTCTTGAAGGCAATGCGGTCCTCTCCGCGTTCGATCGCATCTGCCTGCACACCGATTATCCTCACCCCGTGCTGCTGAAGAAACCCGCTCCTCGAAAGTTCAGCGGTCAGATTCAGACCGGTCTGGCCTCCGAGGTTCGGAAGAATTGCATCGGGTTTTTCCTTTTCAATAATCCTTTGCATATAATCAACGGTGAGAGGCTCCAGGTAGGTTACGTCAGCCATTCCGGGATCTGTCATAATCGTTGCAGGATTGGAATTTACGAGCACTATCTTGTAGCCTAGCTTCCTGAGAGCCTTACAGGCCTGGGTCCCAGAATAATCAAATTCACATGCCTGCCCGATAATGATCGGACCGGACCCGATAATCATTACTTTCGAAATATCATCCCGCTTTGGCATACCATTTCACCTTTCTGCTATTTATTAAACAATACTAAACATTGGATGGCTTGAATTTATCATTACTTACTTTTCGAGACCTGAGTATATAGGATAGTAAAAAAGAGAGTCAAGGGAACGACAGAACTGAGTTTTTGAAAACAAATATTGCAGGTTGTCTAAGATATGGGATGAGAACAAGACAACAAATCCGACATTTTCTTCACTTGATTTTTCGCCAATCTGCGCTTGGTTATGTCACGATTACTTGCATGTTTTCCTAAGAAGTTGCCGTTGCTGTCAAAAACAGCCTGGCACACATGACCAATCCATCGAACAGTTCCATCCTTGCGAATAATACGGAACTCCATCTCATCCGTATGGATATGTCTTGCAGACTCTTCCTGCTGTCTGAACAAAATCGGTTTATCATCAGGATGGATAATCCGGTACAGCAAGTCAGGCTCTGCCAAAAACTCGTCTAAATCATATCCGGAAATACGCTTACAAGATGGGGACATATAGAGAAACTTCCTTTCAGGACTCATCCAAAAAATCCAGTCGCAGGTATTTTCAGAAACAATACGGTGCTTTGTTTCTGACTCAAGGAGAGCCTTTTCTCTTCTCTTGCGTTCAGTAATGTCACTTTGGACAGATATCAAACATCTCTTGCTTCCGATTTCCACACCATTAACCCGGGTTTCTGCATCAAACTCGGTGCCGTCTTTTTTTCTGCAACGCAATTCCCCCGACCAAACTCTATTTTTATCGACGATCCGGCTGATCTGCTCAAAGAGCTGCATATTCTCTTCTGAAGAATACGTCGTTAAATCTGATAAATGGCAGCCTTTTAATTCACCCTGATTGTATCCATACAGAGCATCGAAAGCAGGATTGGTAAATAAAATAATACCCTTGCCATTTGATACATTAACGCCTTCAGCCATATTCTCTAAAACCAATGCCAGTGTTCGTAAGATTTTTTCTGTCATCTTCTTTTGCCTAAGAAATGACGTAAATTCAATGGCTTCAAATTCTTTATGCATAGTATTTCTGTCAGAACTGAAATTACTTTAACAGTAGCAAAAAATGAAGAATAGTCAATACCAAATAAATAATAGTTTTCTACTATATTAATACTGGTACTTTTATATTGCTGCAAGGAAGGATGTTAATTTGATTTTTTGTTTAGTAATCCGAGTTTATTTGGTCGAGCGAACCTCCATGAGGATAAACAATGGTTCGAGTCTCAGCGGATATACAAACTTTGACAAAACGATAGATCTCTATAACTGCTTTTTCTTTGCTTCAAGCTTATTCAACGCATTGATATATGCCTTGGCAGCAGCAACAATGATGTCAGTATCAGCACCGTGGCCGCGAGAACTTCTGTCGTCCTCTTCCAGCGTAACCACAACCTCTCCGAGGGCATCAGTACCGCCGGTAATCCCCTTGACCTCAAATTTCAGGAGTCTGCTTCTCGTACCTGTCAGTGACACAATAGCCTTGTAGGTTGCGTCAACAGGACCGTCACCATATTCAATCTTATCAAGAATATTTTCACCGACCTTTACTTTCACTGCGGCCGTCGGTTTCTGGTGGATGCCGCTGATAATATGGAGATCAATGAGACTGTAAAACTCGGGGACTTTTGTGACCCCTTCTGAAACCAAGGCCTCAATATCTTCATCGAATATATCCTTCTTCTGATCAGCAAGTCTCTTGAACCTCTCGAAAGCTTCGTTCAGCTCTTCATCCTTTAATACATACCCAAGATCTTTCAATCTCGCTTTAAACGCATGCCTTCCTGAATGTTTGCCCAATACGAGCTTTGCGGAATACAATCCGATGCTCTCCGGCCTGATAATTTCATATGTGGACTTCTCCTTCAGCAAACCATCCTGGTGAATGCCTGATTCATGCGCAAACGCATTTGCCCCGACGATCGCCTTATTGGGTTGCACGGAAATGCCCGTTATTTTGGTCACCAGCCTGCTGCTCCGCATAATCTCTTCTGTACGGATCTTCGTATCTGCATTAAAAATGTCCCGCCGGGTCCTCAGCGCCATAACAACTTCTTCCATCGAGCAGTTGCCTGCACGTTCTCCAATCCCGTTAATCGTACATTCAATCTGCCCTGCACCGTTCAGCACTGCAGCTAATGAATTGGCAGTGGCCAGTCCAAGGTCGTTGTGACAGTGCACTGCAATCACTGCCTTACTGATATTCTTAACCTTGTCGTGGATAGTCCTGATCATTGCACCGTATTCCGCGGGAATACTGTATCCTACCGTATCAGGGATATTGACCGTTGAAGCACCAGCATCTATAACTGCCTCAACGACTTCGCAGAGATATCCGATGTCAGTTCTTGTCGCATCCATCGGTGAGAACTCAACATCATCGACAAAACTCCTTGCCAGCTTAACCATCTCAACCGACCTTTTCAGGGCTTCTTCCCTGCTGACGCGAAACTGATGTCTGAGGTGGATATCGGATGTTGAATGAAATGTATGTATTCTCTTCTTGGGTGCATCTTTCAATGCTTCCCATGCACTGTTGATGTCTTCCTCCCGTGCCCGTGCAAGACTGCAGATAATCGGCCCTTCAACCTCACCCCCGATGGTCCTTATTGCATCGAAATCACCTGGTGAACTGTACGCAAATCCGGCCTCTATAACATCAACCCCAAGCTTTGCAAGTTGCTTCGCAACGGCGAGTTTTTCATGAACATTCATGGATGCGCCGGGTGACTGCTCGCCGTCACGCAATGTTGTATCAAATATTCGTATTGTTCTCATTCTGTAACACCTGCCTTACTCCTTTGTTTCTTTTTCCTGGAAAAGAGGATAATGTTTTCAATTATACCCCCAATCAGGTAGATCATTGCAAATAGAAAGAGCGATACAGGCGGATGCATGACAATAACCATCAGAACAATCACAAATGCCACGAGAAACCAGAATGGTTTGCGTTGCCGAAAATCCAGTTCCTTTGCGCCATGAAACCGCAAGGTGCTCACCATGAGAAATGCAAGGAGTATGGTAAGCCCAAGGATATAGATATTCCTGTCAGGAGGGACATACCACATTTCATAGAAGAAGAGCACAAGAGTTGCGAGGATGCTTGCAGCAGCGGGAATCGGCATTCCCGTGAATGACTTGGATTCAGCAGAACCCATCTGAACATTGTAACGCGCCAGTCTGAGAGCCCCACAGGCCAGAAACCAGAATGCCGCAACCCACCCTATTCTTCCAAAAGGTGTAAGCGCCCACTTATAGATCATTACAGACGGTGCGACACCAAATGCGACAAGGTCAGAGAGGGAATCCAACTCAATTCCGAATCGCGTTGTACTATGGGTTAGCCGTGCCACCCATCCGTCAAGTCCATCGAATATCGTCGCAAAGAGAATACCCCACGCCGCGTGGAGATAATTTCCCTTCAGCGAGGCAAGGATAGAATAAAAACCAAGGAGCATGCTGCACAGGGTAAGGGTATTCGGAAGGATATATATCCCTTTTCTCATAGTGTAATTATAATAGAAACATGGACACTTTGCTCATTCTCTTCACATGATAACGAAAAAGAGTATCTTTAACCACCCTCCCCTTCATCCCCTCCCCTCGATGGAGGGGAAATATAATTGAGCCCCTCTCCCCTGGAGGGAGAGGGTAAGGGTGAGGGGGGTATAATTCTTTTTACGAAATCATTATTATTTATAGAGAAAGGGTTCTATGCCCGAAGATTCTTTCACGAAAAACAACGAAGAGACTCAAGAACGCATCTGGGGAATGCTCTGTCACCTGACGGCGCTCCTCGGACTAGTCGGCATTCCTTTTGGAAATATTTTCGGACCATTGTTAGTATGGCTTTACAAGAAAAAAGCGTATGCCATGGTTGATAAGCAGGGGAGAGAGTCTCTCAATTTCCAGATTACCATGACCATCCTTGTCCTGGTCGCTGCCCTTCTGATTTATCTGAAAATAGGCATGATGCTGATTTT
>JAGSYM010000053.1 GCA_018262395.1 Nitrospirota bacterium
ATAATTATCCTCACTTGATATGGTAATTCACATTTGATAGAGACACCTGCGCAATATGGTGTAAATTTTGGTTTATAAAAAAAGGAGACAAATGAAATGTCGCAAGGAACTGTGAAATGGTTTAACGAGAGTAAGGGTTTCGGATTCATTACTTCTGAAGACGGCACTGATGTTTTTGTCCACCACACGTCCATCCAAGGCAGTGGGTTTAAGACCCTTGCTGAAGGTGACAAAGTTAGCTTTGATATTGAAAAAGGCGAAAAAGGTCCCAAGGCGATCAATGTCGTTAAACTGTAAATAGATTGAGCAGATCCCTTTTTCTTGATGGAATCTTCTTTGTTATACGTGTAAGTGGGTAGAGCCCTGCCTCAGGCATGCCGGGCAAGTTGTGCGAACGCTGACGACAATACGATCCATTGTATAATTAACCCAAATCGATATTTGCGACCTGACCACCAACTGCATAATGAACAATCTTAAGCACAGAAAAGTTATTGTTCTTCTGCTGATGACAGTCCTCGCAGCAGCGCTTTCCCTATCCTGCTCCGTGGCACGACACACGGCCGTTCCCGCGGGACTTGAGACCCGTGCTTACCTTGTCGGGTTTACGGATGCGATCCGTTACTATCCTCGGGACGCCGGACATGTCAAACTCTTCGAGCAGGACTTCCTGGATTCCTTGACACGCGAAGCGGAATATCTTCGCACACAAGGAGATGTCGGCCCCCTTCCGCCCGCTGCTTATCTTGCTATTTCTGGCGGGGGTGACAATGGTGCATTCGGCGCTGGCTTTCTGAGCGGCTGGACAAAGGCGGGCACGCGACCTTCCTTCAAACTCGTGACAGGAATAAGCACCGGCGCGTTGATTGCACCGTTTGCTTTCTTAGGACCATCTTATGATGGTAAGCTCAAGGAACTGTACACCACCATCTCGGAAGGTGACGTCGCTTCGAAACGGTCAATCCTCTCTGTGCTTTTCAAGGACGCCAGGTCCGACAGCGAGCCCTTGTGGAATCTGGTCAAGAAACATATTACGCATGACATGCTCGCAGCAATTGCTGCGGAGCATGCAAAGGGGAGAATTCTGCTTATCGGAACAACGAACCTGGATGCCCTCCGTCCGGTAATTTGGAATCTGACCAAGATCGCAGCCACCGGGAATCCCCATTCATTGGAGCTGGTCCACACGCTGCTGATTGCATCGGCCGCCATCCCCGGCGAGTTTCCCCCGGTAATGATCGATGTGAACGTGGATAATACGATATATCAGGAAATGCATGTCGATGGCGGTGCTGTAGCTCAGGTTTTTATCTACCCACCCGCCATGAGGCTCAGCCAGTTATCGCAAGAACATTCCATCGAGCGTCAGCGCACACTTTACATCATCCGTAACGCCCGGCTGGATCCCGAGTGGGGAGAAGTGGAACGGCGGACATTGCCTATCGCCCTTCGGGCCATCAGCAGCCTGGTCGAGTATCAGGGCATCGGAGATCTGTACCGGATCTATACGACCACACAACGGGACGGTGTAGAGTATAACCTTGCATTCATCCCGGATACCTTCAATACGCCGCACGCGACAGACTTCGACATAGCTTACATGCGGGAGCTTTTTAACTTGGGCTACCAATTGTCAGAAGTAGGATACACCTGGCATAAGGAACCACCGGTTCTGTTCCGGCCGCATTAAGCAGTGGGGCGAGTAAAACGAAGTGAGACCTGACGCTGATTCGAAATAAACACCTGAAAAACTCAAGAAAGGTTTGTCCGGAAGTGCACCATAAAATAAAGCACCTCATTCCCGCGACAGCGGCACCCCTTCTTTAATCCCACGAGATAAATTCAGTACAAGCCGGAATATCAGCCTGTAAGGACCTATGATAAAAAGGAATTTTGAGGTAGATTCTTGTCATCATACAGCTCACCTGCCCACCCTCCTTTTGGAGAGACCGGCAATCCATGGTTCGACGAACCTGCGGCATGTGCTCAGTTGAACGCTGACCATGACGACATGTCACGCTGAAACCTGCCCAAGGGTTGATTCACGCCTCAGGAGAGTCGCTGAGGAGACCGATCAAGACGGGGAATAACGGATTATCAGAGGTTATTGCTGCGGTTTCCCGGGCAGGACCGGTTCTATGATCGTAATTGGCAGTTTGATCGTCCTCTCCATTATCCCGATGAATGCAGAACCGATGGCGGACGGGGAGAGGAAGGTGACCTCCGGGTCCGAAAGTTTCCCGCTGATCTTTACGGGGATCGAGACCAGGCTTCCTCCCAATATCTTTCCCAAAACCGGAATTTTACCAACGATGCCTTGAGCGAAGTTCACCGGAGCCACAAGCGCATTGAGATCCATAGTCTCATTATAGAGATCAACCTGTCCCTGGGCAAGTATTCCGAAGCTCAAAGCATCGAGGGTCGCCTGTTCCACATTAACCATATATTCCTTTATCGTACCGTTCGCAGTGAATGTACGATAGTCTATCTTCGTCTTATCGAGGTCGGGTAATGTTCCCTTTACGTTTTCCGTTTTGTTGACAAGATCCAGGGTTTCGTCGAGCGCCTGTGACTTGTAGATCTTCCCTTTTTCTGAAGAAACAGTAAAAGAACCGTTCAGGGATTTCGCAATGGTATCGAGTTTCCCCTTTGCCTTGATGTCGGCTTTCATATCGAACTTGCCTGTTATATCCACTCTCTTGTCAGAGATGCAGAGGATGGTCGGCTCAAGCTCAAGGTTTTTTGCAGCCAATGTAACAGTAAGCTCTGCCCCCTGAGCTGTAATTTCAACATCTCCGGTCGTGGAGATGCCGCAGAGGGCAGCCTTTTCTGATCTGACATGCACCGTTTTACCTTCGAAGGATACATCAGCATGAAAAGGTTCCCATCTGAACTGACGGTATTTCAAGTAGCCCAACTGCATCCTGAGTGAACCTTTCAGAGGGATATCCTCAAAGGATATGGTTTGTGTGTTGCCCTCTGCCTTTTTCGTTTTCCCGTCAATTTTTTCTATAGTCTCCCAGTCGAAACCATCCGAAGAAAGGTCCATATCAACCGAAAACAACGCCTGGGAATTGTCAAGAACGCCTTTGACACTGAACTGGTTCTCTCCTATTGAAAATTGCGAAGAATCCACGAAAATGTTTTTCCCCCGGGATTCAAGAGAAATACTCTGAACGACCAGCGGGATATCGTATTTCCATGGGACAGGAATGTTTTTCCCTTCAATTGCTCCTTCAGCGACAGACTGCTTCGGATCATTGAGGATAATATGCGATCTGAAATCACCACGCAATGAAGAACCGGAAAAGGTATTCTGTGCAAATATGGTCTGCAAGGTTTGAGAGGTCAATATCCCTTTGAATGTGCTGTCAATCGTCTTCTTGCTGAGCACGATACTTGCTGTTACGTTGGATTCCCGGTCTTTAACGGACATTTCATGCACTGAGAGCACGTCAGGAGTTTTTGTCAGTCTGAGAGAAACCTGCGTCTCCCTGCCGAATACCAGCCTGCCGTCAAAGTCTGCTTTCGCCTCTTTGTCCCACACAAGGTGTGAGGCTGTGATTGACAGAGGCGCGCGTAAGAACATTTCTGGAGAAAGTTTGATCAATCCGGACATCCATGCTGTGACTTTTGGCCCTGCTTCTCCCTGCAGGGAGAGATCAAGTTTCCTTATATTGGACGGAAATTCAGTGACAGTTCCGGAAACAGTAAACAGACCGTCGAGCATCCGTGTCCTCATATCCTTCAGGAAAAGCTCATCATGAGTGATTCTGAACGTCCCGCTTGATTCTTCCGCCTTTCCGGGAAAGAATGCAGAATCAATGGCAACCTTGTTCAACTCACCATTCACAAGGTACTGCCAGTCCTTTGGATGATAAAGAGGGCCCTTCAGACTTACAGATGAGACTGCGATTGCACCTTGTATTGACGGTACTTCCCTGAGGACCGGTTTCATTTTTTCGGATGAGGTAATCCACGGGTATAGTTCATCAGCAGAGAGTTTCATCTGTCCGTCACTGATTTCAAAATCGGCCTTATCGTCGAGACTTATTCCTGCCGTCACATTGTTGAAAGAAGAACTCCCAAGGCTGGCGTTCATATTGGTTATCTTTATACGCTTCTCATCAAAGAAAACCTGTCCACCTGCTATCATGAGCGGAAACGGAAGCGGCTCGTAGCGGGTAGTGAGATCTATGTTTGATACATCAACAACAGCATGGATAGCATCCAGACGGTCACCGAGGATCAGTTTCCCCAGGACAGAGCCGTGCGTATCAGAGAAGCGGTCCATTTCCCGCAGGACAGCTTCATTTGCTATCAGATGCTTCTGCCTGAGAAATGAAGGCAACTGACCCGCGTCGGCCTTTACCCACATGTCGAGGTGGAAGGGGGCATCCCTTCCCTTCAGTCCTATTCGCACCATGCCTTTGCTTCCACGGTGATTCTCGATTGCCGCTTCAACATTTTTTGCCTCAAGGATTCCTTTTGCAACGACCACATCACCGGTGACATTCTGAAAATGCAGATCCTTAGCTCGGATATAGATGTCTCCACCAAAGATATTCCCCGATATCTGGATATTTTCTAATTGCCCCAGATTATCCGGAGATTTCCCTCCTGTATGAAAATGCAGAACAGGAATCCTCCCGCCCAGCACGATATCAAAAATGCTTCTGATAACCGGTATGTCTCCTCCGAGAGCGAGTGCAGACGTGCGCGCTGACTGCACATCAATTGCTTTCCCTTCCACATCGATATCCGTAATGCCGGAAGTTCGATCAAGGATATATTTTCCTGACATCTTCAGTTCAGGAAGAGTACTGTTAAACTGACTGAGAATGACTGAGACCCTTCCCGGATCGATCTCAATGGCTCCTTTCAGGTTCAGGCCCTTAATCTCAACCTGGTTTTTCCCTCTGATGAAAACCATGTTGGGAATTGAACTCTCTGCTTCAGCCCGTATCTCCCGCAGACCCAGAGCATGAAATTTCACGGAAAAATCTGCACCGGAATTTCCGGCATGTTTGCCGATCTCCGGAAAGAGTTGCAGCAAAAGAGCATGAGGCCGGAAATTTTTCATCTGAACCGTTCCGCTGCTTTGCAAATTTTCTGCACGCAATGATGAATTCAAAGAAAGGGTATCCCAAAGGCTCGACGTGCAGGTGAGGGAGATGTTCAGCGATTTCCCCGAGGTACTGAGTTTTGACTGAATCGTGTCAAAAGAAAAAGCAACATGATCTGCTTTTGTCAGATCGAGCTTCCCTTCCTGAACGGTCATGAGCAGAGCCGGTGCGAGAGAGTTAAGAACATGCACGAATGATCTCATCTTCTCCTCAATCTCTTCAAGGGAAGTCTTTCCCATTTTTTCAGAGATTGCGAGAGTGAAACGCGGCGATTCAAAACTGAGCCTCGAAAACTTCACGTCACCCCGGATGAGTGACCACAGATCAGGATATATATCAATTGATTGCACGAGTCCGGTCGCCTTATCGGGTATGGAAATACTTACCTGCCGGAGAACGATGTGGGGAAGCGGGAACAGGTGGATATCTGATTGCTGTGATGCTAAGCTCCCCCCGGTTTTCTCGAAAAAATATGCATTCACCTTCTTCTTTGCGACTTCTGAACTGATGAACTTGGGGACGGAAAAATACAGGACGATGAAAAACAGGATGACTGTCCCAAGGATGCCAATGAGCAGAAACAGTTTTTTATTGCTTTTTTTCATGAGATATAATTATATACCTACGGGTAATTATATATAAGACAATTAATCAGATCCGTCAGTGCAACAGATTACCAGACGAAGACTTCCGGCGACTATTGCACTAAAGTTGAATAGACAGAAATATCTGGTATGATTACTCTGATATGATTAATATTGTAACGGGAGGGTTTACTAATGAGAAGAATATCAGCTTTTATTTTGTTTTTGGCTCTGGCTGTAATTGTCCCATCATTGTCCTGGGCGGGCGGGCTTTATCTTTATGAAATAGGCCCGCAGGAAGTCGGACTTGCTGCAGCAGGGTGGGCAGCTCGTGCGCAGGATGCGTCAACGGTATTCACAAACCCAGCTGGAATGACAAGACTGAAGCAGTCTGAACTGCAGCTCGCCGTGCAGCCGCTCTATCTCGGAGTCGAATTTGATCCTGATTCAAAAACGACGGTGTCGGGCAAAAGCGGTGATGCCACGAACTGGTTGCCAACCGGGAGTCTGTTTTATGTTCGCAACATAACGGATAAGTTTTCGGCAGGCTTCGGGATATTCGGCTATTTCGGACTCGCCATGGATTACAACAACAGCTGGGTCGGACGGTACTACATAGACGAGATCACACTCCAGGGATTCAATGTAATGCCTTCGGTATCATACAAAGTCAATGACTGGCTTTCGATCGGAGCTGGGCTCAATGTGATGTATGCAATATTTGAACAGAAGGCCAAGGTCAATAACGCCCTTGATAGCCTTCCTGACGGCGAGCTGAAAATCGAGGATGACGATGTTGCCTATGGCGCCAATATCGGGATCCTGATAGAAACCGGGAAAGCAACCCGGTTCGGCATCCAGTATCTCTCTGAGATGTCGCTTGATTTTGAGGACAGACCGAACTTTAGAAACCTCGGACCGGGGCTCAAAGCTATTCTCGGACGTCTGGATAAACTTGATCTGGGCATGACAACTCCCGACAGTGTGATGGTAAGCGCTTACCATGAACTGTCAGACACATGGGCAGTGATGGGGAACGTTGGCTGGCAGCAATGGTCAGAGTTTGGGAAAGTGGATGTAACCGTGAGCTCTGAAACGTCGAGAAGCCTTACCGCTGATCGCAAGTATGATGATACATGGCATGTTGCGGCCGGTGCCCAGTATCGCATAGCGGAGCCGTGGCTTTGGTCATTTGGATTTGCCTATGACAGTTCGATCGTGGAAGATAAAGACAGGACACCCGATCTCCCGTTGGGTGAGCAGTGGAGGTTTGGGACGGGAATAAATTAC
>JAGSYM010000336.1 GCA_018262395.1 Nitrospirota bacterium
GCTGTGGTGGTATGTCCCGGGGGCTGTAACCATGAGGTTTTTCATCAGCGGCTGATTGAGATCGAGCAGTTCAAGGAGACTGATATCTGTTGTGACTTTGAAAATATACTCAATAACCGGAAGAATCAGTGAAACGACTGCAGCGACGCTCATGCCGCAGAGTGCGCTGAACAGGATAGAGGGTGGAGCTTTGAGGGTGAATAGCTCGCCCCGAAAGAGCAGAATAATGATGACGGTTACGACATTCGCTGCAATGACAAAGCCTCCTCCCTTCAGGAGACCTGACCGTTTTTTGCATCGTATGACACTGAAGGCTGCGGTTATGCTCCCGACAAAGGCATACACCGTAAAGGATGCATCATGGAGCCAGAGACCGGTAAGAAGGCTTACGGCGAAGGAAAAGGTAATCGCCGTATGAAAGTCGAATAAAAGAGAGACCAGCATTGCACCGGCGGGAATGGGAATTCCGTACAATGCGCTGTCTAATGCCTGATATTCCAGTCCCCTGGAGAGGTTAATGAGAAGATACGCAAACAGCCTTCCCATGAGAAGCGTTCCGACGAGCAGCAGCCCGAGGAGAAACAGCATATTGTACTTCTTTGTATACGCGGGTTTATACCGCATGATATCCCGGTAAAGGATAAACATGAGGAGACAGGCAACAAGAAATCCCCCGAGCAGTTGCTCAATTCCGATCTGCACCTGGATCGAAAGCGAAGCAATCAGCCCGCAGACAAAAATGAAGTATATCCTGATAAATTTATCCTGCCTGCTGAAACGCGTCAGAGCAGCATCGCCCTTTGCCGGATTCCCGTCGATGAATGCCCTGAGAAGTGTTGAGAATTGACGTGGCTTATTCTTCTGCTGCCCGTTTTTCATATTTCTCGTAGGCCTTGACGATTTCCTGAACAAGCTTGTGCCTTACGACATCCCGTTCAGAAAAATAAATAAACTTGATGCCATCAATATCGCTCAATATCCTTTCGGCCAGTATGAGGCCTGAAGCCCTGCCATGCGGAAGGTCTATTTGCGTGATATCTCCGGTTATGACGGTTTTCGAATTATAACCGAGACGTGTGAGGTACATTTTCATCTGCTCGGAGGTCGTATTCTGTGCTTCATCAAGAATTATGAATGAATCGTTCAGGGTCCTTCCCCTCATAAACGCAAGGGGAGCAATCTCAATTGTACCGCGATCAATGAGTTTCCCGACCTTTTCTGGTTCGATCATGTCGAACAGAGCATCATAGAGCGGCCTGAGATAGGGATTCACTTTTTCAAACATCCCTGTTCCCGCGGGCCCGATTCCAATCACGATGTCAAAATTCCGGATAGCTTCTATATACTGTCGCTGCGTTTCAGTCTTCGGTATAATAAAACGTTTTTTTGAGGAAACAGGAATATTGTTGAGAAAGAGATCTTTTATCGATATATGTTCCTCAGATGCGATGGACCTTAGTGCAAAGCGGATATCCTCAGGATTGAGATTATACCCTTCAGAGCTGATAGACCGGACATCGTGAATGATCTTCTCAGCCTTCTGTATTGCTCCGTTCTCGCCCTGAAGGAAAATCTTGTTACCGCGCTGGGAAACAATTATACCGAGTGTTTCCTCAATGATCCTAAGAAGTTTTTCGAATCTTCCGTAGAGGAGATCAGGCTCTTTCTCGCTGTCAAATTCGATTTCTATTGCTGGCGTATTGCACCCTCCTGCATGACAAAAGTAACAAAAGTGCGCAGGCCCTCAGAATTTTTCAGTTTAATCGACAGAACCTCTGCTTCTTTTCTTGTCTTGAATTCACCAACCATGACCTTATGCAATGTTTCCTGTTTTTTTGTCTTTGCTGTTGTGATATAGGACTTGTACCCTTTCTTGCTCATCTTAGTCTTGAGAGCATCTGCCTCATCAGAATTTTTGAATGCACCTGCCTGAACCGTATATTTCCTTGTTAGAGCAGTCTTTTGAGATTTCATTTTATCCTGAGCAACTTTGGTATCTTTCAACTCAGGAGAACCCTGTTTCGGCTTCGCCTCCTGCGCTTGTTTTGTCTTCGGTGTGCCCGGGGATTGTGGCTGATTACGAAGTTTTTCTGAAGAGGACAGATCGGTATCGCGGAGCGTTGCCTGGTGTTTTGTCTGGGCGGGCTGAGTTACCTGAGGTTCACCTGTCTGCTGTTTCTTCGATGACTGCTCATTCTTCACCGGTTCAGGCAACTGAGCTGTCTCCGGCTGCTGCAAAGACTCCTTCACCTGGGCTTCCTGAGAGCTCTGTTCCAATCCCTCCGGGGGAACGATACTGGTCATCGGCGTTTTTGCAGGAGGCTGCACTTGCTTTCCGACAAAAAATCCGAGCAAAAAACCGATGGAAGATGCAAGAACAATTGACCCAATAATCAATCCCCGGCCGATATAGAAGATTGAAGAATGCTTTTTAAAATCAACCCGTTTCATACGATAAGCATAGCATCCCCATATGAGAGAAATCTATACCCGCTGGCGATAGCTTCATTGTACGCGGTGAGGATTTGTTCCCTTCCGGCAAGGGCGCAGACCAGCATGAGTGGCGTGGAACGAGGGAGGTGAAAGTTTGTGACAAGAGAATCGATTGCCGTAAAAGTATACCCCGGATAAATAAAGATATCAGTAGTGCCTCTAACGCATTCTGACGTCTTCATCTTTCCCGTGCCAGCCTTTTTTGCCGGCGATGCTGCGCGCACAACAGGCGGTGAAAATGGATTTGAACCATTGGTATACGTTCCGCTGAAATATCCCTCCAGTGAGCGCGTTGTGGTTGTGCCAACTGCAACAATGCGTTTTCCCAATGCCTTTGCTTCGTAAATTTCAGCAATGATTGATTTCTCAATCTCAAAATGTTCCCTGTCCATGGAATGATCTTTAACCATGAGCGTTCTTATGGGTCTGAATGTTCCAATACCAACATGCAGGGTAATTTCCCTGATTTTTACTCCCTTCGAGGAGATGGCGTTCAGGAGTAAGTCGGTGAAATGAAGGCCTGCCGTAGGTGCAGCTATAGATCCCTCCTTCATTGCATAAACTGTCTGATAGGTCAGCCGGTCTGCCTCATCAGGTGCACGCCTGATGTAGGGGGGTAAGGGCATATCCCCGTACTTCCATAGGAGATCCATGATATCCAGTGAAGATTGAAACCGGGCTGATATCCCCTGCTGCAGTTCCACCTCAAGTTCATCCGATATTTTCAGTCTGCCGGTGAATTTCCCCTGTGAAAGAACATCCCAGGTACCATCCGCATTTTCTCTAACGAGGAGGATCTCCAGGGTCTTTCCGTTTTTTTTGGTCCCGGTGAGCCGTGCGGGGAAAACCTTTGTGTTGTTGATAATGAGCATATCTCCCTGCTCAAGATATGAAGGCAGGTCAAGAAATGTGCGGTGTTCGAGTGTACTATCGCGATGAAGAACAAGGAGTCTGGAACTGGTTCGTTCTCTGAGGGGTTTATTTGCAATTATGGGTTCGGGAAGAAAATAATCGAAATCAACGGTCTTCATACAACTGTATTGTCGTGCCGGGATAGAAAAAAGACAGAATTTCCTTATAATTTTTTCCTTCGCGCGCCATCCCTGAAAGAGTATCCCATCATCAACGCGGGTGATCGTGAAGTTGGTGCTCGGCAGGCGGCTCCATCCAAGCGCTTTCCTGAAATCGGTCGCATTCATTATGGTTGTCACCGACTCGGTTCTAATGCTGAGTTGCCTGACACGGTTTGTCGAAGTGAAAGACTTGACGCTGATGTCCTGAATACCTGCTATACCGGTGGCCTTTGCTATTTCGTCAAGTCGGATACTCCGCTCCCAGACGGAATACGGTGACAGGTCACAGCTTGATTCAATTGATTTCAAATACGGGTAACTTTTGCCGAATACCTCTTCAGGGTATTCTGTTTTTCCTCCGCAGGTTGAATGATAAAAAGCTTCAATGAGCGTGCCATTAAAGGTGAGTACCTCACCATTTGTAGCTGAGACAGCATATGTTATTCTCATGTCCGGATTTTTGCCCTTATAAACCTGGTGGAGGACAGATGACGCAAGGTGATACAGGGAGTTGCCGTTCATGGTTTTCTGATACAGGGCATATGTTCGCGAGACAACGGCCTGCGCCTTCAGTGCCTCCATATCCCAGTCAGGAACAATTTCTGCAGCGACGACATCCCTGATGTACTCCTCAAGCGGAAGTTCATTGATGATGTAAAGGCCGTTTTCACCTTTCCATACATCGATATTTCCGGCGTACCGTGAGCCCATCACAAGGAGTTCTCCCTGCATGGTCCCGAGTTTCTCGATTCTCTCGTTTTTCGCAGGCAATTTTGGATAGACTTCATTCACAATCAGTACCTTGATCGTATTTTCAGTAGAGGCTGAAGCACATAGAGAAAAATAAAAGAAAGACAATGTAAAAAGAAAGCATGGGATGATGACTTTTATAAAAAAAGAGATGAGTTTAGAGTAGTTTGTCACTCCGATTTGTCCGGAACCTCTCTCTAAAAGAAGGATTCCCGATCTCCCGATCCCGAAAGCGTTCGGGATGGAATTGCGGGAATGACATATAATTAAATGTGCTATGTATTTAAGCTGGTTTTTAAATGATGGTGTTTTCACTATCTCCTCCCGAGAAGCCAGAAAATAAGGGTTATGATTAAGCTTATGATAATGCTTGTTGCAAGGGGAAAGTAGAACGTATAATTCTTCCTTTGTATCAGGATATCTCCCGGTAGCCTGCCTATCCACGGAATCTTTCCTGAAAAGAGCAACAGACCTCCAATCGCCATGACAATAACCCCGAGAACGATTAATAATTTTCCTATGTTCTGAATCCCTTCAGTCATAATATTCTCTGCTTTTTTATTCCCTGTTTCCTGTCCACTATCTACTATCTACTTTTCTTAAGGTATCTTTCCATTTCCGAATACATACATCCGCAGTACTTCTGCCGGTAAAGGCCAAGTTCTTTTGAACGTCTTATGCCTTCATGCCATCCCGGCCTGAAATCTTCAGCATAAAACGGGATAGCATGCTTTTTCCCCATTTCTTCCCCGATGCGCATTATGATATCAAATTTCTGATACGGACTCACAAGGAGCGATGTTGTGAAACCGTCAAGAGCCATGCGCTTTGCTGTTCTGGCTGTTTCTTCAAGTCTCATGGCATAGCAGACAGAACACCGGTTATCCTCATCATGCACAACCGCTCGCACGAATTCTTTCAGACCGTACTGGCCGGCATATTCGATATCGAGATTCCACTCTTTCTGGAGTCGCTGGAGGGATTCGAGGCGCATTGCATATTCGGTATACGGATGGACATTCGGATTAAGCCAGAATCCCCTGACATCGATATTTTTTGAGAAAAGGGTTTG
>JAGSYM010000054.1 GCA_018262395.1 Nitrospirota bacterium
GCTTCTCTCGTGTTCAGCATTGGGACCGCCCACCGCCGGATTTTGCCCCATGCAGATCAATCCTTTGATGATGCCCTCATCCATCGCCTTGAAGAGCGCCATATGAGAATAGTCGCCGGAGGTTTTTGGCAGATTGTTGAACAGGAAGTCATTCTCCGCAGTGGCAGATTCACCGTAGTAGTCCTTCAAAAGGCTTACCACAAATTTTTTGGTGTTCTTCCAGTAGTTGACACTCTTATCCCCGTTGATGTTGGCAGGGGTGACCCGTGTCAGATAGTCAGCCAACGTTTGATCGCTTGCTGCCGGCGCCTTCAGGTATCCGGGCAGGAGGTGAGAGAGGAGGCCGTGATCGGTTGATCCCTGTACATTGGATTCGCCTCGTAAGGCATTCACCCCGCCGCCGGCACGACCCATATTACCAAGCAGGAGCTGCAGGATGGAAAAGGCGCGGATGTTCTGTACCCCGGTGGTGTGCTGGGTCCACCCCATGGCGTACATTATGGTACCCACCTTATCATCCTGATAGGTTCCTTTCACATAGGCTTCAGCAATCTCAAGAAACCTCGATTCGGACACGCCGGTAATCTGAGACACCACTTCCGGGGTATACCGTGACACGTGGTTTCTCAGCAGTTGAAAGGCGCAGTCCGGATCATCAAGATCATCGGCAAACACATTGTTGTCCCCGTCCTTCTGATACTGCCAGGTTGACTTATCCGCATACGATTTGGAGGCAGCATCATAGCCGGTGAAAAGGCCGTCGGTAAAATCAAAGCCCTCATTTATTTTGCAGAGGGCATTGGTGTAATTTCTCACGTAGGCTTCATGGTAATACCCGTTCTCAATGGCATAGCGTATCAGCCCGTTAATGAAGGCGATGTCCGTCCCGGGGCGTATCTGGGCAAAGAGGTCTGCCTTGGCGGACGTCCTGGTGAAACGGGGGTCAACGTTGATGAGTATGGCGCCATTGTCCATGGCCTGGGTTACGTATTTAAAGGACATGGGGTGGTTCTCGGCAGCATTGCTCCCCATGATCATAATGCAGTCACTGTTCTTGAGATCTATCCAGTGATTGGTCATTGCTCCCCTACCGAACGACTCTCCCAGAGCCGTCACTGTAGCGGAGTGTCATATCCGCGCCTGATGCTCCAGGTACACGATCCCCAGCGACCTCATGAGCTTGGTGTAGAGATAGCATTCCTCGTTGTCGAGGGCGGCGCCTCCCAGGGCGGCAATTGCCTCGGTGCGGTTTACTGTTTTCCCTGAGGAATCAACTGCGGTGAAACTCCGGTCACGGGTGGTCTTAATCTTGCGGGCCATCCTGCCCAGGGCAAAAGACCACGGAACAGGAATCCAGTCACCTCTCCAGTAAGGCGGACGCCACAACACCTTGTCGAGCCGGCGATCATTATTGGCAATCTGATACAGTGCGCTGCCCTTGGCGCACAGTGCCCCTTCGTTGATGGGATGGTCCGGGTCTCCCTCGGCGTTGATAACTTTACCTGCAGAGGCAGTGACAATAATACCGCAACCACAGGCACAGTATGGGCAGATGGTTGTGCTGTCGGTGCCATCCTTCAGCTTGACTTGCCGTGCATAAATACTTGCCTTTGCATCCCGGATAAAAGACGGACAAAGCATCACCCCCACGGTAATACCCGATACCTTCATGAAATCTCTTCTGGTTAGAGCCATGCAGACAACCTCCTTTCTTGTGTTATATGTGGAACTTTTTTCCAATAAAACAAGAGATTAAAGACGGATATCTTTAATCTCCTTTGCGAACACGGCAGGTGCACTGATTGCTCAAAACACCCTTTCGGCTAGCCATCCCGGAGGGAATCCGCTAGCTTCGGAGATCTTTCTTCAGGGATGTTATCCACCCCCGATCCTGCAATTGGCTAATGGAGTGTTTCAGCTTCCTCAGATGTTTTTAACTCATCAGCAGATGGAGGGAAAAACCATGATCTTGCATAACCCTCATGCTCTGCCACTATGTCAAGATAAATGGTAGCAAGGTCCTCGACTGCGGGAATGAGCTCACCGTCTTCATGCCCCCTCTTTCTCTCATCGAGTGTTTTAATGTATCTTCCACACTGTTCGCAAAAATCAACGCGATACGGCCCTTGCTCTTCCTCTTTAAAGGTGAGCTTTTTCTGGTCCTCGCTGCAGCAGAATGGACACTTCACCCTCATGTACCGCCACTCACTTCCGCAGAGCTGGCAGTACAGTATTTTCTTCCCCACTTCCTTTTCTAACTTCGCCATCTGTGCCCCACTTCCGCAGACCGGGCAGTAGTGTTTCAGCCAGAGCTTGTCCGAGATGGCACTCTTCAACACTGCCGCAGCCACCTCAAAAAAAGGCTTTGCTATATGAAGGGCAATAAACAGCAATACATCATCTCTTACCTGCACTTCCTCAGAAAGGGTCTGGAAATAGGTACTGTCATGATAGAAAAGCTTCTGAATCAGGGTATCCACAGCAAGGGTTCCGTTGCCTTCCGCATCGACGAGCCTTTGTATCTGCTCCCTATCGCAGCCATCCTGACGCTTCATGATGTGACATATTTCAATAAAGAGTTCTTTGAGGCAGGATTCCTGAATGGGTAGGCAGTCCCAGGAAATCAGCGGCTCACCCTTTTGCATTTTTATCTTGGCTGCAGCTTCAGTTAAAGAAAGGTTGATCACCATAGTCGCTAAACGGTTTTTAATGCGGTGCTGAACCTTTATGATATCCCGGAAGAAATCGACAGTAGATCCTGATACATATGCTTTGCCTTCAAGACGTTTCAATCCGTCTTCGATTTTACTGTAGGGTACATATTTCATGTCTATCAGAAGCCTCATGTGAGGTGAAGGTAATTGATAAAATTTTCCCTCTGAAAGAATGTCTAAAAAAAAGCAGGGTGACGTATCCCTGCCTTGCTTGAGTGTTTACTATGATTGTTAATAGGTATTACACTGTATTTATTGCTTTTAAATAGGCACATTATTGACCACCAGTATACCTACGCGCCGATTACCATCTTTCTCCCATAATCTTATTTTGATATAAAAGGTTTTACCTATCTCAAGGTTTATCTTTATATTTGATAGTGATTTTATCACCGTTACGAATCAACGGTCAATGGGCATAACTACCTATTTATGCATAGGTAGTTCCACTGATAAAATGTATGGGTGTGAATTTATAGAGAGATGACTTTAGGCGGTTTCCGAGGTGTAACCCATGCGGACGGCATATTTTATGAGGTTAGCCGTATTTTTAATATTCAGCTTTTTCATAATATTTGCACGGTGATGTTCTACTGTGCGGATGCTGATATACAGGAGATCGGCAATCCCTCTGTTTGAAATGCCTTCCGCAACAAGCTTTAAAATTTCTCTTTCACGTATGGTCAGGGGATCGGATGGCCATGTTGATTTCTCCTTATGGGATGCCTGGATTAATTCATGTGCGATATCTCCGGACAAGAGAGGCGATATATATCGCCCGCCGTTTCTAAGGGTTGCTATAGCTGAAAAAAGCTCTGTATCAGCATCTTCTTTTAGCAGATATCCTTCAGCACCGGAGGAGATGGCATCAGCCAGGTATGCATTATCCTTATGCATGGTCAGGATCAGTACCTTCACTGCCGGGGAGATTATTTTGATTTCCCGGGTAGCTTCAAGCCCGCGGAGATTCGGCATGGATATATCTAATATCACCATGTCAGGAGATATCTTTTTTAAAAGTTCGATCAACTCAAGACCATCGCCCGTTTCTGCAACGACCTCCAGTTCTTTTGCACTATTCAGAATCTTCTTTACGCCCTGTCGAAACAGGGCGTGATCATCGGCAAGTACAATGCGATACGAGCACATTGCTTTTCATCCTCCAATACCCGGCGGAATGGCAAAGGTGATTTTTGTACCAGCAGCCTCCCGACTCCCTATATCAAGGGTTCCTCCTAACATTCGAACCTGCTCGAACATGGCGGCCAAACCGATACCTTTTGCGGTGGCACTCTTACCAAGGTATTCTTTAACATCAAAGCCCCTCCCATCATCCTCTATACAAAAATAAACATGGCCATCCCGTTCTCTGATAGTAATAGTCACATGTTTTGCCTGAGCGTGCTTCGCAATATTTGTGAGACATTCTTGAACAATCCTGTAGACCGTAATTTGACTTTCCTGTGAAAACACCGTATCCAAATTCATTATATCAAGTGAGTTTTCAACATTGAAGTGCTTGGTGAAGGAGACAACCAGCCATCGAATAGCAGCCGACAGACCCAGGTCCACTAAGATTGAAGGGCTCAGGTCCCGGGAAATTCTGCGGACATTTTCGCTTATTTCATTAATGTAGCCGGTCATCTCATCGCATATTTCTTGTATCTCTGTCTGGTCTTCCCGCAATCCCCGTTGAATAGATCTCAGCCAGAGTTTTAAGACTATGAGTGACTGTCCCAATTCATCATGCAGTTCTACAGCAAGGCGTTTTCGCTCTTCTTCTTGAGTTATCAGTAACTGGGAGGACAGGAAACGAAGCTGCTTTTCGGAACGTCGCAGAACTTCCTCTGCCTGCTTTCTTTCCGTAACATCTCTGGCAATAATGACCGATGCTGTTATCTCACCCCCCTTATTTTTCAGGGCCGCTGCCGAAAAGCGCACAGGAATGTGTTTCCCGTTTTTATCCAAGAAATCTGTCTCCTGATTCGCGACAGGCATTACGCCACGTTCAGCTCCGCCCGTAAAAACACTTATGTCCGGTGCGACCAGATTTATGCTCCTGCCTATAAGTTCATCCTCCTTGTAGCCCAAGATATCACATGTTGCCTGGTTAATGGTTCTCATCTGAGCATCAAGGTCCACCACAATAAGGGCATCCTTCATGCTTTCGATGACACTATCCACATAATTCTTCGAAACCGTTGTATTCCGCAAATCAATAATCATTCGATTAAACGCATCTGCCAAGGTTCCAATCTCATCATTCCTTTTGACAGGAAGAGTAAGGGGGGCATCAAAATGGCCGCCGGGCACATGCTCAATTGCATTGGTAATCAGCTTAATCGGCGAAGCAATAAAGGCAGATAAAAGATAGGCAATCCCCCCTCCTATCACTATGGTTACCAGGACTATAAGAAAAATTTGTTTTTGAGCTTTGGCAATCTCCTTCTCAACTACGGTGTACGCATATCCTATCGAAACCGCTCCCAAGTGTATGTCCGCAACTTTTATGGGGGCGGTTATATCATAATACCATTCTTGTCTCTGCGAAAGGTACAAAGGCATGTAATCTGACTTCCGTGAGTTCGAAGCACTATAATTAGCCTTATTCTTGTATGTTTTACCAACTTCATATAAATCGCTGTGCATCAACACCGTGCCATGAGTATCTACTATCATGACATAGAGAACGTATTCATGTTCAATTGAGTGGTTAACAAACCGCCGGAGGGTGGGCAAATCTTGCCTTAATAGGGGGGTGACTGCCAGTGCAGCCAGCGCATTCGCCAGGGCATATCCTCTTTCGTACAGTTCTCTTTCCAGAGTCTGCTTTTCTCGCATCGTGGTGATGACACCCATCACCAGCACAATGATCACTACTAAGGATTCAATCAAGAGGGTTAACTTAACCCTTAAACTACAATTCATCCACAGGGCAAAGAGATTCATTCTAAACATTTCTGCGTTTCACCAGCTTGTTCCGTGCGCTTATCGTACACCTGTCAAAACCCGCATTGCATCATAATCCTTATCATTTGATTTTTGAAATCCACCGATACCGGCTTCGTATAGTATTTTTGCATGTTCAAGATTCCTTTTGTTGAGATTGCATAATGCTTGATAGAGCTTGAATACCATATCGCTATTTATGTCTTTACGGGCAGCAAACACTCTCGTCGAAACTAATTGGGTTTCAGCAATAACACGAAGCTGTTTGGCATTTATGCCGAGTTCCTGATATTCTTCAAAATTGCCCTTAAAAAGATGGTCGCATACCACACCTGCATCAACCGTTTTAAGATACACATTAAAGGCTATATCTTCACAAGACACGCCGTTGGAATAAGCCTTTAAATCCCTTTCGATGTCGATGCCATTTTCTTCAAACAGCACTCTTGCTGCAGTCCATTTGCGAGCCGAAAACTCAGCCCCAAACATTACTCTTTTTCCTTGTAATTCTTCCAGCTTGCTTATGGAACTGTCGTTCCTCACAATGACCACTCCAGCATATGCGTTTGTCCCATCAGGGTTCAAAGCCCTCAGCAGGGCACCCCTGTTGAACGAGTTTGCAAATTGCACGTACACATTCGCGCCCTGAAAAGCGAATGCAATATCTTTATTTTTAACCGCCCTCTCAAATTCTGCAAGGTCACCTGGAATAAGCATCTTGATATCAAATCCGGTCATCTCTTGCAGATAGGTGACCAACGGATGGAATTTTTTAAAAGTAATCGCTATGCTATCACAAGGGAGAATTGCGATGGTAATACCTTCCTTCCCTTCACCAGCATGGCAGGTAAAAACCAGTACACACAAAAAAATGGGCATTATAATCAAGCTTCGTTTGATTAACCTACTAACCATCATATGTGCCGATCCTTTTTCCCCGGTTCATCACAGTCGCTTGCTTGTATCCTTTCTGCCATCTTTTTACGTTGCCAGTAGATACATTCTGGTTTCTGATAGGCGACGGACTCATATGTACCCTATACCACATTTGATCCTCAATTAAGTAGTTTTTATTGTCATAGAAAAAGGAGTTCATTCGTTGGTCGTCAGTGGGGTACGTACATCCTTATCATAAAGCCCTTTCTGCACAGTCCCATTTACCCGTCTATCGAGGCCGGTGAAATTGAAGGCGCGGTCGGCACCCCGGCGCTGGCTGTTCTCGGGGCCCGTGAGTACGGCACGAACACGATTATCCCTCCACGCCAC
>JAGSYM010000055.1 GCA_018262395.1 Nitrospirota bacterium
ACAACTGGACGATACCGGCCGGACAGGCTGTTGGGACAGACTACAAGGTACGGGTGACGAGTGACCTGTCGTACACCGATACGAGCAATACGAACTTCAAAATTCTACCTTAATTACTGCAGATAGGGGGCTTGGTCATCCGAGCCCCTTTCCTGTCTTGTTGAACTAAACCTGCAACTTTTGGTTGACTTTAAGATTTCTCAAAGGAAAAGGGGTTCAAGTTTCAGGCTTGAACCCCTTTAAATACATGTTCTTTATTACCTTACTACTTCGGTTCAGTTTTTGGCGGTTCAGTTTTTGGCGGTTCAGTTTTTGGCGGTTCAACTTTTAAGGGTTCAGCTTTTTTCTCTGCTGGAGATGGGACTGCCGGAAAGCTTAAGTAGATTGATTTTGCAGATTTCTTCCCTTCACCGGATTCAAAAAGCATATTCGCCTTATCACCAACTTTGATGTCCGCACAGGTTTTCATCGCGGTTCCCATTTTTACCATGGTCTTTTCATCACAGGTTGCGGTGACAAGTCCTCTCATGCCTTTGACGGTAATTGTCTTCTCTTTCGTGTCAACGGCAGTTACCTCACCCGCGATCTCCTTGCCTCCCATTGACTCCATGGCCTGTCTCATCCTGGCGCCGCTCCCTGCAAAGGAAAAGCTTGTCAGAGTCAGAATCAAGAGGATAGAGAGAATAGATGCGGTTGCTTTCTTCAATGAAATCACCTCCTTTCAATTCGAGTTATCTATCGGTAAACAGCATTAAGCACCAGACAACAGCATTACAACAAACGTGCCACAGCTGAAATACTCTCTATTCCATAAAATATAATAATGCATTTTCCTTTTCCGGGGAAAGATGTCCTTATTTTGGAAGAACAGATATTTATGCAATATCGGAATTTCTGCATAACACTACTTATAAAGTGAGAGGAAAATATCTTCCTTCATATGCCTCACGGTCACCGAGCGGGAAATCTCTTGTATTGAAAATGCAAGGATTTCTTCAGGCTTTACATAGAATAATTCCACATTTCTCCGGGGGACATAGTATGTCAGAAAATTAACATGGAGGGCTTCCCTGCACAAAGGGAAGAGTTTTTTCAGCAATCCCTTCATTGATTCCTCAATCCCGGCGATCCTGAGGTTGAAGACCCCAATTGCAACAATGACATCAAACGGGCGATGAAACATCTCCTCATCGATATCCAGTGCGATGAACTCCGCCTGCGGGTATTTATGCCTTGCTAATTGTATCAGATTACTGTTGACATCAATGCCGCAATATAAAACAGAAGCACCTTTCCTTCTGAGAAATCCATAGAAGTCTCCCTTGCCGCATCCGAAATCCAGAATTGTTTTGCCGGAAAGATCCCCGGTCACTGAAAGAAGGGTTTCATACCTACGTATCTGTCCTTCGGGCGTCCACCTGACAGCCTGTGGCGAGTCACCGAAGTCACGCAGATGCCTGTCATAGAAGTCAACGAGCTCCTGTTTGCCGAGCGGATCCATATCATTTTTATACTATCATACGTAGATAAATCGTGTTGTCCTATGCTACATTTTTATTATAACGGTGACAGCATGGAGGGACACACATGGAAGAATTTCGATATAAAGAGTACACTGAAGAGGAATCCCGTATTTACTATCAGGCCATGGACGAGATCATGGAGGGGTTGAAAAAGGGGCTAACGTTCCGCGAAGCATGCAATGCTGCCGAAGTTAACGATGGCGAACTCAGAGGGTTTATCGAAGATGATGCATTAAAGATCATGATAGCGGACATGTACTATAACAAAGGTATACCTCTGGAAAAGGTTGCTGACAACCTGCAGGTGCCGGTTGACAGGCTTCAGCAGGCGAGATCGGAAATGCTCGAAGATGTGGGAATAACTGCGATGGAAGTATACAGGGCAAACAACCCGGATAGCCCGGTGGGAAATGCATAGGAGGAGAAATGCCTGAACAGCATAAGAAAATCAGACTGTATTCGCTCACTACGTGCCCGACCTGCAAGGAGGTAAAGAAATTTCTCGAAAAACATGGGGTAGATTACGAAATTACGGAAGTAGACCTGCTTGACAGCGGTGAACAGTGGCTCATGACAAAGGAAGTGAAGAGATACAATCCTCAAGCGACCTATCCGACTCTCGTGATCGAGGAGGTCATTCTGGGACTGGATGAAGAAACAATAAAAAAGGCACTGGGAATACCATGACAGCTGAACGGCTCTTCGAAATCCTCGGGAAATATGCTGAGTCACAGGGGATTCAGCTCAATAAGGATAAAGAGTATGTTATGGAAATCCTGAAAGGACTCCTTACCAATGAATCGAGGTACGGATATCGTTCATGTCCCTGCCGTCTGGCAGCGGGAGTTAAGGAGAAGGACGCAGACATTATTTGTCCGTGTGTCTACAGAGATCCTGACATAAAGGACTATGGAAGCTGCTACTGCCGGTTATATGTCTCAAAAGATTGGAACCAGGAAAGAATCCAGCACGTCAGGGTCCCTGAACGAAGGCCCCGCAAAGAATAACGAGGGCGACAGGGAAGCATGTTTTCTACGAGTAATCTTTCACTGAGCAGTCTGAAAAAAACACATTTATTATTGAGCATATACTCTGGGACTTTGAACCCAAACAGTTAATGCAGGCGCGGTGCGGTGTTGCCGGCAAAGGGTCAGAACCTTCGAACTCTCCCTCGGGATACATTCTGTATATTGAGACGATGGAAAAGAATCCCGGGCTATTCTTAATGATGCAGAACTCAGATGGTTTTGCCGAGACTGTTGCAAAGATCGGTGACGTGCCTGATGATCTGCTTATGGAGGCTGTTCAGGAAAACAAAAGCAGGGAGTTTTGCAAAATGTATCCAATCAATCTCAAACTCAAAGAGTGGCTCAAGAGAGAATTGGGGATAGCAGACTGAATTCCCTGCTGGTATAATAGTGTACCGATTCCTGCCAAATCCGGGCGATCATTTCATTACTATCCGTTTCTTGTATATATGCTTACTATGCCTGCTTGTCAAGCAATCTGGTATAAAGGTATAATTCCCGACGATTCAGGTTGATACTGCAATCAGAAAGAGGGAATAGATATGGTTGAAACCGCGAAGCATAAATCTTCATTTCTGCTCGAAATCGGCACAGAAGACCTTCCTGCACGTTTTGTATCCCCGGCAATGAAGCAGTTAGAGGAAAATACCGTGAGGATATTACGCGAGACGCACATTCACTTTTCTGAGATCAAAACATACGGGACTCCAAGAAGACTGGCTCTGATTGCAGATGGCATCCCCCACGTACAGGAAGACAGGGTGCGGGAGGTCTTCGGGCCTTCTAAAAAGGTTGCTTTTGATGCGGTCGGGAAACCTACAAAGGCAGCGATTGGATTTGCCCAGTCACAAGGAGTGAATGTCGAAAATCTTGTCCTGAAAAATAAGGATAAGGGAGAATACGTTGTAGCGGTTTTGGAAGAAAAAGGGGGCCCCGTCAAAGAAGTCCTCCCGGAAATCCTCAAGAGAAGTGTTCTTTCGATCCATCTCCCGAAATCAATGAGATGGGCGGACGGGGATACCCGGTTCGCGCGTCCTATCCGATGGATATTGGCCATCTTCGATGACGAGACGGTCTTTTTTGAGATTGATGGAATCAAGAGCAGCAATAGTACGATGGGACACCGGTTTTTGTCTCCCGCGGCATTCAAGCTACAGGGAATATCAGGGTATAAGAAACTTCTTGCGACGAATTATGTTGTTGTGGATCCTGAGGAAAGGGAAAAGATTATATCAGATAAAATGGATGCCCTGCTGCAGGCTCTCGGTAAGAAACCCGTGAGAGATAAGGAACTTCTTAAAACCGTTGTCAATCTGGTGGAGTATCCGGTTCCTGTTCTTTCAACGTTCCCTGCTGAGTACCTTGACCTCCCCAAGGAGTTGCTTATAACGGTCATGAAAGGCCATCAGAAATATTTTGCAGTCGAGAATGCAGACAGCAGCATCACAAACCATTTTGTGGTGATCAGCAATACCAGCGAGGAGAATGCTGATACTGTCCGGGTTGGAGCGGAGCGTGTGATAAGGGCACGATTCGAAGATGCACGTTTCTATTTTGCGGAAGACCGGAAGGTAACCCTCGACAAAAGGACGGAAGATCTCAAAAAAGTTACATTCCAGGAGCGTCTTGGCAGTCTGTATGATAAGACAGCGCGGGTGGTCTCCATTGCCGGGTTTCTTGCGGACAGATTCCTTCCGTCTGCAAAGGAAAACCTTGTTCGTGCTGCCTGGCTTTCGAAAACCGATCTTATAACAGGTGTTGTAAGAGAATTTCCTGAACTCCAGGGAATTATGGGCAAATATTATGCTCTGCTTGATGGAGAGGGAAAAGAAGTTGCCCATGCCCTTGAAGAGCAGTATCTCCCTGCATATTCCGGTGGAGTCCTTCCTCAGAGCGATACCGGCGCACTCCTCAGTGTTGCAGATAAGATTGATACCATAGCGGCATTTTTTTCTATAGGTCTCACTCCAACCGGGTCTGAAGACCCTTTTGCTTTACGGAGGCAGGCCCTTGGCATTACTGCAATCATGCTGGACAAAAAGATTCATGTCCCCCTGCGGGACCTTGTCGATTATGCGTTAAGAACATTGTCACATAGTGAGCATGCTGAGACTGTGAAAAAACAAATACTGCAATTTCTTGGGAGCAGAGTTGAGGCAGTTTATTCGGATTTCGGATATAATCCTGACCTGATTCAGTCGGTGCTCGCAGCATCCCTGCATATCCCGCTGCACGATATCAGAGAGAGACTCGATGCCCTCAAGAGGTTTAAGGACCATCCGGAATACCCTGATTTCCTGACTGCCGTCAAGCGGGTGAACAACATCATACCGAAATCACCTGTCCCCCCGGTAAGGTTGGAACTGCTTATTGAAGAGCAGGAGAGAGGCCTGAAGGCACAACTGGATTCCGTGGGTAACGTTCTTGCAGGTTTGCTTAAAGAAAGAAACTATCCTGATGCGCTTGTCCTCGTTACAACACTGACAGAAGCGATCAACAGGTTTTTTGACCATATTCTCGTCATGGACAAAAGAGAGGAGATTAAGCTGAACAGGCTCTCATTGTTAAAAGAGATATGGGTGACTGTTTCGACAATCGCTGATTTTTCTAAGCTTTCAACGACTTAGAGCCTATCGGTAAATTCTTATTTTGTCATTGTCTGGTCGGAGCGACTCCTCGCGGAGATCCGCATCGGACTTGACTCCCGTATCAAGTACGGGACAAGCTCCCACTCCATGGTTCGACAAGCTCACCATGACAATGTGTCACCCTGAGCTTGTCGAAGGGTGGATTCCCCGATCCCTCCAAAAGAACGGCGGGCAAGCAAGTCGGGAATGACAGGTTGTGTATAGTATACTTTATTCGGAAAATTTGTCAGGAAAGGGCAGATGTTGTGAGAAAAATTAGTTTTGATAACTCAGTGTACCTTTCGCTTATTGTTTGATCTCTATTTTTAATCAGAGAACGATAAAAGATATTTGAATCAAATCATCGAGTGAAATAATTTTTGAACAATATCTGCTCTTTTCCGCTGCTTTTCCCAGGTTAAAAGGTAAAATAAAAAGTGGCCAATACTCTCCGGTTTGCAGCACTACAAAACAGGGATTTCAGGCTTTTCTGGTTCGGACAGCTCGTCTCGCTCTCCGGTACCTGGATGCAGTCTGTTGCGCAGGGTTGGCTTGTATACAGTCTCACAAAATCGCCATTCTACCTTGGTCTTGTTGCAGCATGCGGTACGCTGCCGATTCTTCTTTTTACTCTTGCGGGAGGCATTGTAGCTGACCGATTTCGAAAAAGAAATTTACTGCTGCTTACACAGGCTTTGTCGATTGTCCCTGCTCTGGCCCTTGGCATACTTACAGACATAAAGATCATCGCAGTCTGGCAGGTTGCCCTGTTTGCCGCCGTTCTCGGCACAGTCAATGCATTTGATGTGCCTGCACGGCAGTCATTCATTTTTGAAATGGTCGGGAAAAACAATCTCATGAATGCCATTGCCCTGAATTCTGCTGCATTTCATGGTGCACGAATGATAGGACCTGTTATAGCAGGAGTAACCATTGCGTATATTGGACTCCCGGCATGTTTCTATTTGAATGCATTGAGTTTCATCGGGGTCATTGTCGCCCTGTCGAAAGTAAGCGTGAAAGGTGCTATTCATGAGAAATCGAATGGAATTACAAAGGATTTTATCGAGGGTTTGCAGTATATCAGAGGACACTCTGTTATTTTCCAGATCATGATTCTGATTGCGATATTCAGCCTTTTTGGTATGCCATTCATAACCCTGCTCCCTGTTTTTGCAGCAGAAGTATTCCATAAAGGACCGGAAGGGTTTGGGCTGATGGTGGGTGCTACAGGAGCAGGTGCCCTGTTGGCAGCCTTGTTCCTTGCGTTCAGAGGGGACGTACAGGACAAAACAAAGTTTATGTCCCTCTCCGCTCTCTGTTTTTCTATCCTGCTCTTTATTTTTTCGCTCATGGATAATTTCTTTGTCGCAATCAGCATATTAGTTTTCATAGGGTGGAGTCTGGTGAGTTTTTTTGCGATTGCCAACAGCTATATCCAGCTTTCAGTACCGGATAACCTGAGAGGGCGGGCGATGAGTGTCTACACCTTCGTATTCCTGGGCACAGCTCCTGTCGGGAATTCAATCATCGGTACGGCAGCAAATGCATTTGGCACAACTGCAACCGTCGGAATGATTGCTGTTGTGTGTTTTTTGACGGCGATTGTATTCTGTAGAAAAATATGCAAAAGTCAGTAATATAAAGACTGTATGAAAGTCCTTGCATTAGAGACATCGACACTGCTCGGAGGAATAGCGATCCTGGATGATGTGTCAGGCCTGATTGCTGAAGTGAAACTCAATGTGAAATCTACCCACTCGGAGAGGCTCA
>JAGSYM010000056.1 GCA_018262395.1 Nitrospirota bacterium
ACCTTCCCCTCCGTGCTGATCCGGTCAAAACAGAAAGTGCATTTGGTAACCCTCGGCGTAATCGGCTTATCGTACTCATAAGCGGGAATGTCGAAAGGACAGGCAACCATACAGTACCGGCAACCGACACAGACATCAGGGTTGTAGATGACAGCCCCCTTCTCTGTCTTTCGAAATGCGTCGACAAAGCATGCTGACAAACAACCCGGGTTCTCGCAGTGCATGCACTGCTTTTTAACATAGACCGGCGTGCCATCGTCAGGTTTTTTGAAGCGGTTTACGACAGTAAAGGTTGCCGCATGAGTCCTCCGCACTGTTTGAAAAACCGTTTTGTCTTCAAAATTTTTTATTGGCTGGTTTGGGTTTTTATTCCATTCATTGCATCCCCATTCGCACCTCCTGCATCCGATACAGAAGGTGGTATCAACAAGCACACCGTAACGGTCGGCGTGGATGTGAGCTTCTTCTGCAGAAACATCTCCCCTGCCTATCAGGGCAGTGCCGGAAATACATGCCGCCCGTTTTAGAAATTCTCTCCTGTGCATTCCCTTACCTCAGCCCCTTAAAATTTCCTCTTTGTACCAAGGAACCGGTAAAATGCGATAAAGATAAAAATAAATCCCACCGCTATCATGTATTCATACCCTTTCCCTGTTAAAATCTGCTCAAAGATGTACATGTCAACCTCCTGACTGGTTCTGCACAGGATCAGTTGAAGAGAGTATCCCGGCAGGGACTTCAGCCTTTTCCTCATGGCAGTCCTTACACCCGGTCTGTTTGAGCTGCATTCTCTCATGACATCCCAGGCACTGCCGGTGATATGCCGCAAGCAGTCTCGGCCTGTTGAGATTCTGCACGTCGAATGAAAGAGCATGACAATTACGGCAGTAAGGAGGCTTGTGCTTCCGTGCCTCTGCTTCAGGGAGGCTCTGGTGATGGCAGCCACGGCATATGGTATTGATATTCTGATGGAAGCCTGTTGCCATTCTGTCTTCATTCGATATCCCGATCAGCTTCCGGACAATCTTCCGGTGAGGGAAGGTCGCCGGCTGATACTGTTTCTCAAGAACCTTGATGGTAACCTTTTCGGGCACTGAGTCTTCAGTCATGCCGGAGAGGGAAATCTTCTCTGCAACTCCGGAATTCTTGACATCCCCGCGATGGCAGACAACACAGACCGCAGTTTTCGGCCCCTTTGTCTGAACATCCATATCATGCAGATGATGATGGCATCCTGCACAGTCTTTCTTCTTCTTCCCGGCAGTGTGACATCCTGCACATGCAGGCCCTGCAAATACGTCATGATATGCACCCGTTGTGGTGACCCATTTTCCGTCCGCAGTTCCTGTGAGCGAATGACACCTCTTGCAGGCATTGAGGGTCTCATGATGACATTCCCTGCAGGTCAGTGAACTCTTTTGGTGAGATTTGTGATCGAATGAAACTCCCTTCATCATTCCCCCTTCCACAAGAATGAGGGGCTTTTGGGGCTGATCCCGATCAGGACGCGGGACATTCAGCAATTCTCTGACGGTCCTGTATTTTCCGTTATGGCACTCTGCACACTCCAGAGGACCCGCTTTCATATGCTGTTGGGAATAGGACAGATGACAGTTCACGCAAAGAGCGTGGGATACGCTTCGCATCGTGAGCCGCTTCCTTTTCGTCACTTCGATCTCAGATTTCAGGAAAGGCCCCCGCTTCGCATCAAGATCATGGCAGTAAAAACAGGATTGTTCGGTTCCTGCTTCGTAGACGAGTTCTTTGTCGTCCTTATCATACGTGTGATGACAGGGATCGCATTTCTTTGCGAATTTGGCCACATGTTTTTCATGATAGAAAAAATCAAAAACAACAACAGGGACGGTCACATCAAGCTGTGCACGTTTCCTGTCATGACATTCACCGCATGTGACCGGACCATATTTTTTCCCTTCCTTGATCCGTTTGGTATGACACGAGATGCATTCTTTCACGGTATCTTCATCATCGGCTTTGACCGCAAAAGGATAGCGGAAGATGAGGTTTTTGTCAGCATCAGCGGGATGACATGCACCGCAACCCTCTTTTTTCAGCTCCCTCTCATGCAAACCATGATCAAATATCACATGCGGCCGCTTAAGCACGCCAAAGATTTCTGTGTGGCCGATGACCAGTTTGTTCCTGTGCTGCACTTTCAAATTCTCCCCATCTGCGGATAACAGGTTCGACTGTTTCAGAAAACAAAGTCCCAGGATAATTCCTGCAAAGATAAGTATGATAAAAAACCGTCTCAAGGTTACGCCTCTGCTCCCCCGGGTTTCGCGGGCTGCAGATCCTCGGGAATCTCCATCGTTTTGACAAGAAGTTCACTGATAAACATGACATGCATGTCAAGCTTGTAGTATGCGATCAGCTCTTCGATCGTCTTATGACAGCTGTGGCATGGCGTGATCACAATCTTTGCTCCGGTGGCATGTAATTGTTCAATCTTTGCCCTCCCCCCTTCCATTCTGATAAACTTCCAGGGCGGCCCGTAGTTTATGACGCCGGAACCGGCTGTACAGCAATAGTTATGCTCAAGTCTCGGTGTAACGTCCCTGAAATCCTCGCAGGCAGCCTTTACCACTGATCGCAGCATTCCTCCCAATCCTCTGTTCCTCACAATACTGCATGGATCCTGCACTGTAACAGGCTCTTTGAGTTTGTTTGCGATCTTTATCCGGCCGTCCCGGACGAATTCATGAAACAACTGTGTAGGCTGAACATACGTAATAGGTGGTTCTTTCCACCCTAATGACCGTGAACCGTCATACACGGCAGCCCTGAATGAGTGACCGCACTCACTCGTCACAATCTTCCTCACCTTCAACTTGAAGCCCGCATTAAAATGCATCCGTTCCACCATCCCCATGGTCTCGTTGTCGCCCAGATGCATAGCCTGGTTGGTACTGTCCCATCCGTCAAATGACGGCATTGTCCAGTCAGCCCGCGCGACATTCATGATCTTGGCGATATTGGACAGAAGGTTTGTCTTGAATTTTGCTTCGAGGCTGTGAGGAGCGTACATCAGTTCAGCGCCTTCCTTATCAAGCGGTATACGGGCATTTTTAATATCCATCCGCAGTTCTTCCTCAACGAACTGTACAGTATCCACCCAGTCGTCCTGCCCAACCCATGCCTGTGAATAGGTGAACATGTGGCTGTAGCCCTGGTCCTGAAGGTAGAGGGGGGCAACTTTCAGAAGCCCGCAGATGCGACGGACGAGTATCATCATGTATCCGATGTCAATGCCAAACGGACAGTACATACTGCATCTCCTGCAGATATTGCATTCAGTAAATCCGATCCGGGCATACGTTTTCACTGTCTCGGCATCGACCTTTCCTTTTTTCTTCATCATGTCCCATATCGTCTGCCTGACCTTGGCAACCGGCGCATAACTGGGGTCCCTGTCATACGATACGTAAAAATGGCATGCCTCATTGCAAAGTCCGCAGTGAATACAGGTCTCTACATATGCCTTTAACCGCGCGGCAGCTTCTTTTCCGAGCACGTAATTAATGGTCCCTGTGATCTTCTCGGGAGTAAGGTTTTTTATTGTCTTATCAAACCCCGGATCAGCAACCGTCTTTCTCTCCATTTTGATCATTTCTGCATCCCCTAATAATCCTTTGAATGCCGGAATACACCGAATTCCGAACCGGTATGCGCCCGTGTCAGCCAGAATGACAGCATATGGCTTAGTCTCGTAAACGGAATTGCAATGAGCATGATCTCTCCAAGAAGCATGTGGAGTATCAGCATCAACCGATAGGGAACAACGAGCTGATGGAAAGCGAGAAACCCGGTAATAAATGGCGCCGCAGCTATGGCAAGGATGACATAATCTGATGCAAAGGTAACAAAGCGCACCTCAGGTGCAAAAATCCTTCGCACGATAAAAAATACACAACACAGAATAACGATAACGGTTATTATGTCAGCGGCCGTTTCGGGCAATGACCACCATTTTATACCCCATGCCTCATGCCAGAGGACGATATGCGGGTAGAGGAAAACAGGGGTGAATAAAAGCCCTGTATGAAATGTGAAGGCAAAAAACGTCATCCACGGATGCAGTCTCATGTTTCTGCTCCCGAATGGAATAAGCCAGTGAATAAAGGAACGGAAGGCGTACTTCAGGCTAAGGTATGGATAAACCACTTTATCTTTCTTTGCAAGCATAATCAGTGAAATGACCCGGTAAACGCTTCCGCAGATAAAGACAAGAAAAGCGATCCAAACCATTGGTCCTTTAAGAAAGTTATAGACCTCGATGCTTGTCAAAAAATCATACATATCGTCTATCCTTCATCATTTATGAACTGAATGGCAGATATTATATTTGAGCGGATTTGAATTCTGTCAAAGACAGAATTCACCTCGGAGGCACGAATTTTTCGGGCCGAGAATGAGAGAAAAAACTGTATCTGCCGACATACATACAATATATAAATAAAGATGGCTATATGTCATTTATAGCAATCACCTTTCGGTAATACTTTCCGTCCTGAATGCATCGTATCAATACCTTCTCCCCGTCAGCACTAATGGCAGGATTCCAGAGGTATTCATAAGAGCTCTTCCCAGGTCTCCCATCGACAACAAGCAGATGGTTTCCCTGTCTTTGGGCCTTTACCAAAACCCTTTCACTGTCAGGGCTGAACACCGGGTCCCAGATCATATCAAAATGAGTGTCCCAGGGGCTGCCGTCAACCGCTATGGTATACCTGTCATCTTCTTTCACGATCGCTGCCACCTTTCGGCTGTCAGGGCTGAACACAGGAGCTAAAACTGCATGGCTAAAAGTTCTTCCCCACGGCATTCCGTCAATGGCAATTGTCCATTTTCCGAATTCTGTCGCTACAACAGCAGCAATCCTCTGCATATCAGGACTGAACCGGTGTTCCCACAGTTGCGTAAACTTCCTGTCCCAGACAGGCTCTCCATTCATCGATAGTGTCCATCCACCGGCAATTTTGACCGGTGCAAAAACATCGTGGGAGCCTGGCCTGAACAATGGCTCCCATATATGGGAAAAAGTCCGGTCCCAGGGAATCCCGTCAACAGCTATGGTATACGTAAGCCTGTCAAGGTTTACTCCGGCGGCTACCTTTTTACTGTCAGAACTGAATGCAACACCCCATATGCTGAGAAAATTTCTCTCCCATGCTTTTCCATCAACAGCGACGGTGATTACTCCTTCTGCAAGGGTGAAGATATCAAGTGTGGCTACCCTTTTAATCTTCACGAGCGATGCGGTTCTCCTGCCATCCGGGCTGACCAGGACATCCCTTGCTTCAGGGAATTTCGTATCCCAGATACTTCCGTTGAGAACTATCCCGAATTCGTTGTCTTTTTTTATATTTGCAGCTATGCTTTTTCCGTCAGGACCAAAGGTAAGGTTCCATATATAATCATAAGATCCCTCCCATGGATGCTCATCAACCACCATGGTCCATTCGTAATCTCGCAGAGCCGGACAAACAAGCCGGTTATCCGGACTGAACCTGAGCGACCAGGCGCGTTCAAATGTTTCTGACCAGGGCTTGCCATTCACGCAGGGAGTAACCTGCTTGTTTGCTTTCTCAATGATCGCCGCAATCTGCTCACCGTCATTCGTTACGGTGTATTCATGAACGATCGGGAATCTTGTCCGCCATTCGTCAGTATCGGCAATACGCTTTTCTCCGGTTGCCCAGTCCCAGTCCACCATATTTTTCATTTGATAATCATATGATCATAAAAAATTATCAGTGTCTGTTTAAAAATTGATGTCATGTCATCCTCCGGCTTGCTTGCCCGCCGTTCTTTTGGAGGGACCGGGGGATCCATTAAGCAGTAAGAACAATGGATTACGGCCTTCGCGGGAATGACGACTCTTTAGTAACATTGCAGTTGATACTTAGTCCTCATTATCCACAAATGTACTTATCCTCACAATACCACGCTATTGCATCCATTCCAACCATCTTCCTGAGAAGAATTCCTAATAAGGATGGGTACCGAAAATGACCTCTTTCTTAAACTTTGTTTCGATCTTCTTTTTGATATCCTCGAGATCAATCGGACACTTTGCAGTCTGGGTTGCCTTCATTACACACGTACCCATATGTATTGCATCGAAGTCCCTATCATACAGCTTTCCCATGTCCATCATCAACTGAACTTTTGGCATCAGTACCCCGGGGCAACCGCCACAATCGTCCATGCCGATGACCTCGACCTCATAATCCTTCCAGCGTTCATACTCACCTGCCCGCTCTGCAATTCCTTTAAAACACTTCAGACATCCTCCGACACAGCTAATACCCTTGATATTCTTGCATGCCAATATTGCTATCCGTTTCTTCTCCATAAAATCCTCCTTTTTATATTCACTCATAACCCCACCTTTCCTGACCTTATCTTAAGGGGAAGTGAGGAGGGGTTAATGCCCGCATCCTTTCGCATGCCCGTGACCGGCACACGTGTGCTGCATGGTAAACTCAGGGAGTTGCTGATCTTTGAGCAACTGAATATTGTCTTTTACTGTTTGTCCGCGAGCCTGAAAAACCTTCGTGCCCTGCTGGTTCAGTTTGATCAATGCACCGGCTCCGATACCGCCTACCACAATGGCATCAACTTTCTGGTTATTCAAAGCCTTTAGCGGATTGCATGCACCGTGAGAATGATGCTGATCTTTGTTATTGATCGTGGTCACATGATTATTTTCAGTCTCAACGATTACGAATGCCGGTGCTGAACCGAAATGTCCATATACCTCACTTGCCATTCCTTGAGCTTCTGCAACAGGGAAACAAATCTTCATACACTTTCCTCCTTATCGTTTGTTTCTATTTTCAGGGCTTTCCCCCGAATTAGCGATTCGGCAACTTTTTTGTGTGCATTCTGAAGAATTCTGCCGAACGTCTGCCGTGATATTTTCATCTTCTTTGCCGCATCTTCATGGTAGAGTTCCATAAAGTCAGCAAGCCTGATTGCCTCGAATTCATCAATGGTTAATGCGATCTCCTCAAGATGGGTCATCGGTATTCCCCTCGGTTTAAAATACGTCGCATCAGGCTTACACCCTATGCAACGGCATTTTTTTGGCCTCGGCATAGTTCATTATAAGCATATGCCCATTATAATTGCAAGATATTCTTCACCCGAGAAAAGTCCTGATAATCCTGTTCAGACATTATGTTATGGTGTATATGTATCAATAATGAGACTTCTTTGGAGGGAGATAACCAGATGAATATTGACCTCAAGACGATAGGCTTTATACGAACTGATGTCACAACAGTGCCCCGTCATTGGACAATTTCTGAAGTTACGGGGAAGATAGTAATTGATGAAGCCTATACGCAAGGTATAAAGGATATTCAAAAGGGTCAGGATATCATGGTTATTTTCTATTTTCACCAAAGTCCGGAGTTTACCGTGAACCATCTTATCCAGATTCCTCCACATCGCGATAAACAGCTTGGCGTGTTCAGTACCTGTTCTCCGATAAGACCCAACCCTATAGGTATGTCAGTTTTGCGAGTCATAGATATCGAAGAAAATGTTTTATATGTAAAAGGCTTAGATATGCTGGACAGGACACCCATCTTGGACATCAAGCCTCTGACAGGCTTAAAAAAGGATACAGACTTATGATAATTACCACACTGATTGAGAATACACAGGCAGATGACAAAGGCAGTCTGACAGCCGAACATGGCTTATCATTGCATATATCCTTGACTTATTCAAAACGTATCCTGCAGGATTTGGATGCATCGAGGAATTTAAACACCTATGTACATTTCCCGGCAGATGAATAATAACGCTGGTCCTTATATAGTCTTTCTTTAAGCTTGCCCGACTCTTTCAGACCATTCACCCACCTTTCAGCATTTGCATCCGAGATACCAAGGACATTTGCTATATCAGTTATGGTTACAGGGCGTCTTTTGGTCATCGCAACAATTGCTTCCTCAACATTTTCAGCCTCGCCGATCTTTTGTTCGTGAAATTCTGCAATGACCTCACAATTTTGACCCAAATAATTTCTTACCGCTATCATTTCATCCCCACTCAGCGGCTTTGCATATGTTTCAGCCGGTGGTCTGACGACGGTATTGAGATAGATTTTATCAGGTTGGATTTGCGATGCCGCCGTCTTTAAAAAGAGCAATTCACTATGATTATTATTGAAACCTTGAACAAACATAATCTCGAGCCACATCTGTCCTTTATAGTGTCTTCTGAATGTTGTAAGTCCATCAATAATTGTCTGTATCTTGAGAGATTTGTGTGGTCTATTGATTTTTTCAAACACCTCCTGAGAAGCAGCATCAAGAGAAGGCATTACAATATCCGCCTTTTCAAGATCTTTCTGAACATCCTCTCTGAAAAGGAGTGTCCCATTTGTAAGAACTACTACCGGGACAGACGTCATCTTTTTTATCTCATTGATTAATATTCCTATATCTGAATTCAGGGTTGGTTCCCCGGACCCGGAGAAGGTTATATAATCTATACGCTGTTGTTTGTCTAAAGCTTCCTGCACTTCTCTGCAAACAGTATCGTTTTGCGAATACGATTTTCTCTCGGTGGTCTTACGCAGGGTCCTTCCAAGTTGACAATAAATGCAATCAAGCGTGCAAGATTTATAGGGAACTACATCCACCCCAAGGGAGAACCCTAATCTCCTTGAGGGCACAGGACCGTATACATGTTTCATATATTATTTTATCCTTTCCCAGAGCAGAGTAATATCACTGGTTATACCATTCTTGCTGTATTCGA
>JAGSYM010000057.1 GCA_018262395.1 Nitrospirota bacterium
TGTCATGGGTCCCAAAAGAGTGAAGGGAATACAGTCACGTATTGTTGGAAGTACAACCAAATCGGTCTCTATCAATTCTCCCAAACCGGTCCTCGTTATTAAACCTCCTCTGCAGGAAGTGCTTAAAACAATGAAAATACTTTTCCCGACAGACGGCTCTGAATACGCACGGAAGGCGGGAGAAATATTAGCGTTACTCCCATTTCATGATACGACGGAAATAACCATACTCCATGTGATCACGCCGGCTTTTTATGATATTCCCGAAAAGTTCAAAACGAAAATGGACACAGGAATGAAGGAAGATGTGAAAAGTCTTATGGATAAGGCGGTTGAGGACTCCGAAGAGATATTTGCACAGACGATAAATTACCTTAATAAACGTTTTTCACATTTTAATTCGCTGACAAAGGTTGGGGATCCTACGGATGAAATTCTGCAAACCGCATATGAATTACAACCGGACATTATTGCAATTGGCAGCAAGGGAATGGGAGGATTCAGAGGAATAATCGGCAGCATATCACGATATATTCTCAGTGTTGCTGAATGCTCTGTCCTCATAGGAAAAACTTAACCCATACCCACAAAGTGCAGACATTGCTCGGGAAATTATTTAACTCGATGATTTGATTAAAATATGTTTCATTGCTCGCTGGATAAAAATGTTCACAAAACCGTCAATGAGAGGTACGTTATGGTATCGAAAAATAAATTTTCTCACAAAATCTGCACTTTTCAAATGTTCTTACGGATTAAAATTCTGGGGAAATCATGGTGGGAATAGAAACCACCGTTGACACGATGAATATTGCGATTCTTGGCGCTCCCGGTTGTGTAGGGCAGAGCCTCGTAAAAAAGTTGCTCGAAAATCCGGAGTTCACGATCACTGCATCATACAGGACGGAACGTGAAATCCCGAACAATATCCGAAACGGCCGGCTTGTCTGGAAGCAGGTCAATCTTCTTGATCCCGTTAGTGCGGAGAATTTTCTCCAGGGAGCCAGTGTAGTAATCTATCTTATTCATTCCCTGGGCGCAAAGAATTTTGAAGAGCTTGATATCCAATTGGCTCATGCTGCCGGAGCTGCTGCACAGCATGTTGGGGTAAGGAAAATCATATACCTTGGGGGAATAATCCCTGAAGGGCAAACAGCATCCCCCCACTTAACGAGCAGAATGAAAACAGGACAGGCACTTGCTTCTTATGGTATTCCGGTTGGGGAAGTCCGTGCGAGTATTCTTCTAGAGACCTGCAGCGCTTCCTATCTTATCGTTTATCACCTTGCCAAACGACTGCCGGTCATGATTACACCGCAGTGGCTCAATGCTCTCTGCGCGCCCATTTCACTTGATGATGCAGCAAGTTGTATTGCGGCTTTAGTTCTCAGGGATATCGATGGACACGAGATTTTCGAAATAGGTTCTGACGTTGTCCGTTATCGTGATCTTCTTTCACTCTGCGGCAACTCAATACGTGGTACAAAGAATGTTATTATCCCGGTTCCATTCTTTGCGATAGACCTTTCTGCCCGTTGGATAGAATTGATCACAGGGGTACCCAACAGTGTTGGAGTCGCTCTTGCAGAAGGCTTGAGAACAAATACTATTCCGTCCAAAAACCGATTCAAAGAGGTTACCGGGAGAGACCCAATCCCGCTGGAAACCGTCCTGTTTAATCTTGCAGAAAAAATGAAGAGCAGCAGAAGGTGAAAATCCTCAGATAAATTTCTGCATCCAAATTACATCGAATGTTTTTCCGTGTTTCTGGCCGATACTTTTGAACCTTCCGCATTCAGCAAAGGCATGTTTTTTATGAAACTCTATGCTTTCCTCATTGAGTGAGGAAATGCTCGCGAGCAAAGCTTTTATCCCCATTCTCTTAGCATCAGCAATGAGAGTATTCAAAAGGAGCCCTCCCAATCCTTTATGCGTGAATTCCTGTTTAATAAAATATCCGACCTCTGCAATGCCCTGAAAAACATCTGATGGATGGAAATTTTTTAATAAACCGAACCCGATTACTTCTCGATCAACATTCTCAAGGACGTAAAATGCATTACCATATGCAATATCCTTAAAGTTGTCAAAAAAATCGGCCCCCACTTTTTTCTCAAAAAACGCAGCAAAACTATTTTCAATGTAATAGTTAAAAATATCGATTACTGTATTTCTGTCTTCGTCTGTGACCGGCCTGATGGTATAGTCCATTACCTTTTCTTCATTATCGAAACGTGCTGAAATTTTGTAACATGGATGCAATCTGTTATTTCAACCAGGATCAAAGCTGTTTCTGGTGAAGATATGATTTTTTTGAGGCGTGCATGTTTTTTTGCAAATATCCCAGCCAGCCTCGTCCAATTCTTACCCCTTCTGACGAGATGCGCATTCCCTAAAAGCGTTACAGACTCAGCGCTCATGTAGTCCCGGGCAGAATTTGTTCGCGTATCAATAAGGAGAGAAACCCGCTTGTTTTGCTGCATGTTCTTATACTTGCGCGTAGATTTTGGTGTGATAAAAATAAGGCCTTGTATGTCCGGTGTCAGTGCAAAGGCTATCAGTGAAGTATACGGCTGTCCGGCAAATTCTGTTGCAAGCACTGCATGAAGCTGTATTTCATCAAGGATGAGGAGCCTGTCAGGAATAAACATTTTCCCCTGCGTGACTTTATCAGGAATTACGGTCCGGTATCGGTTCATATCAATTCATTCATTTGAGACTTTTTTGTACATATGCTATATATTTTTTCACATCGAATTTCGATTTGCAACCCTGATAGCTCATATACCGTATCTTACCGAAGATGTGACGCTCACCCCATGCGCGGTCGTGCACTCCCCCAATACTCCAGGCGATGCCTGCATACCCGTTTGGATCCCTCCCGTCAAGCTCGTATTTGTCATTGAGATAAATTGCGACCGCCATAGCCTGTTCAGGCGACTCGGTCCATTCAAGAATTTTTTTTGCCCAGTACATTCTCAGGTAACCGTGCATTTTGCCCCTTTCCCTCATTTCCATCTGAGCAGCATTCCAGAGATCATCATGTGTCAGCGCACACTCAAATTCATCGGAAGTATAAAGATATTCTCTTTTGTCCTCCCGATGTTCATGGAGTGTTTTTTTCGCCCATTCAGGAAATGCCTCAAATTTATCATAACCATCAGTATAGAAACAGAAATTGTCGGCGAGTTCCCTGCGGATGATAAGCTCTTCGAGAAAAGCCTCCCTGGCATTTTTGTCGATATGGGATTCTGATACTTCAAGGGCAATCCTCTGGGCTGAAATTTGGCCGAAATGCACGTAGGGGGATAAATTTGACTGGCCGTCTTCTGTTGGGTCGTTTCGCTGAACAGGATACGATGATAACTTTTTTTGAATAAAATCCTTGAGCAGACGGGAAGCTGCATTCTCTCCCGGTTTTATCCAATTGATCTCAGGGATATACGTGACTCGGAGGGTTTGTATACTTCCTGCCCAGTCAGGTCGGGTCACTGCATCTCTCCAGGGGACAGTGTGTTTTTTGAGCTGCGGAAATTCATCAAGAAATTCTGTAAGGACCCGATGGATTTTTGGTCTGATCGTATACGCACCGAACTCCCGCTTTGATGATGCTATCCAGCAGGGGACGATATTATGTGCATCAACTTCATAAACGGGGATATCGGTTTTCTTTATGACAGCATCTGACCATTTTCTCTTAACACTCAAGGGATCGAAATCCTTGACCAAAGCAGATATCCTGAATTTCCGGATGAATTTTGGTATCTCGTCCTCCGGGAGACCGGCGAGCAGGAAAAACGGGATATTTTTTTTCGCAAGATTTACCTCAACTTCGGAAAGTCCTTTCAGCATAAAACGATACTGCCTTGTTGTTGCACCAAGGAAATCGGGCGCAAGACAAAAAATTACACAGAGTGGAATGCCCTGTTTCAAGGCAAGACTCTGAGCGAATAAAAGTGCCCAATTATCATGCACTCTCTGGTCACGGCTCATCCATAAGGCAACAGGCCCAAAGTTGACTGAGCCGTCCTTCAAAATCCGAACCCGCTTGCTGTTCATGTCATGAAGTTTTTTATAAGGATGACTACTATTTACCCAAAAAGTGCAGACATTGTTCAAAAAATAATTTTTCTCACAAAATCTGCACTTTGAAAATGCAGTTATTGGTCTCAGTTATATAGTATACTGTACTATAAATACTAATGATCAGGCAGCTGAAGTATGTGTGCTGACAAAGGTCCAAACGCAAGAGCGGTATTAGATAACCTGAAAAGCCCGATACCTTTTGTCCGGAAGATCTGGCTCGTCATAAAAAATTCTGCGCGCAAAATAAGAATGATGCAAAACTGCTGCGGACACCCGGGGGAACCCGGCTGCTGAATGAAATAACTATCTCACCGGTTGGTGAGATGGCGAAAACATACTCTTACTCCGGATGTTCCTTTTGGAATCTTTCCCTGTAATCCCGGTAATTAGGAACGAAGCGCTCATATTCACCCATCATTAACGGAGAAGAGATCATAAAATCAGCCGAAGACCGGTTGCAGGCAACGGGAATATTCCAGACTACTGCTATTCTCAGGAGTGCTTTTACGTCGGGATCGTGGGGGTGAGGCTCAAGAGGATCCCAGAAAAAAATGATAAAATCAATCTCTCCCTCTGCGATTTTCGCACCTATCTGCTGGTCGCCGCCCAATGGACCGCTCTGAAGCTTGTTGATCTCGACTCCGAGGGCCTTCTCAAGAAGGCTTCCTGTTGTCCCGGTCGCATACAGTTCATGCTGTGCGAGAAGTTCCTTGTTAAAGGTTGCCCATTCAAGCAGATCAGTTTTCTTATTATCGTGTGCGACAAGAGCTATTTTCTTCTTTTCAGTCATTGCAAGTTTTTTATATCCCATACTCTGTCCTCCTATCTGATAGTTTAGCTGAATTCTCAAGAGTTTGTTTGCCGCAGAGTTCTTCATTCTATCTTCGGCAGTCTTCAAACCCGCTCAAATACAATATCTACCATTATGGTTAATAACAAGTTGCTGAAAAAGTATTTTAAAGTGTCTTTATGGGGACTTTTTCATCAACCTGACACATGATGTTGATTACATGCCTTGCGGAAGGAAGACGTTGCTGAATCTATGGGCATCTCTGTATTAACGCAACGGATCAACTCAGCCAGACGATTGAAAAAATGCGCAGGAATGAGTAATATTAATCTCTAAATATCAGAGGGGGAAGATCAAGCTTCTTGATTAATCAGAGAAATATGAGAATCATGGCTGAACAAACGTATGCATAATGTTGAAAAATTCCGGAGAGAAATCGACAAAATCGACGATGAAATCCTCAGTCTTTTAAACAAGCGGTCACATATTGTTCTCGAAATCGCCCACATTAAACGGAATGAGAATGCAAAATTCTATTCTCCGGAGCGTGAAAGGCAGATTTTAGAACGTCTTATATCGCGCAATCAAGGTCCATTCCCTAACGAGACGCTAAAAGTTATTTACCGGGAAATACTGTCCGCTTCTCTTTCCCTTGAAGAACCTCTGAAGGTTGCCTGTTTAGGGCCTTTGGCTACTTTTACCCATCTCGCAGCGCTGCGGCATTTTGGTTCATCAGCGCATTTTATTCCCGTTGAGAGTATCAAGGATATCTTTGATACTGTTGAAACAGGCAGGGCAGCATTCGGGGTTGTCCCGATTGAGAACTCCAATGAAGGGGTAATCAGTTATACCCTTGATATGTTCATGGATTCCGATCTCAAGGTCTCTGCGGAGGTAATGCTTGAAATAACCCATAACCTCCTTTCACGGAGTGGTGAAAAATCAAAGATCAGGAAGGTGTATTCTTTTACGCCGGCAACAGCTCAATGCAGGCGATGGCTTCAGACGAATCTGACCGGTATCCCGCTTATTGAAGCAACAAGCACAGCCAATGCAGCAGAGCTTGCATCACGAGACGATGAAGCAGCGGCAATAGCAAGTGATGTTGCTGCGAAAATCTATCAGCTGCAATTTGTAGAAAGGGATATTGAGGACAGCAAACAGAATTACACACGCTTTCTTGTCATTTCGAAGGACTTCCCTCAACAGTCAGGTCATGATAAGACATCAATTATGTTCTCACTCAAGGATAAACCGGGGAGCCTGTATAACAGCCTTGAACCCTTCAAAAAAGCAAAGATCAACCTTTCGAAAATTGAATCGAGGCCCTCGAAAAGAAAGGCGTGGGAATACATCTTTTTTGTTGATATGGAGGGTCATATTGAAGATAAGAAAGTGAGAAAAGCAATTGATGCCATCAAAGACAACTGCCTTTATCTGAAAATTCTCGGATCATATCCTCATGGAGGTCTGTAATGGTTAAACCACCCCACTATGTCTCCGCAATACAACCCTATGTGCCCGGGAAACCCGTGGAAGAACTTGAACGTGAACTGGGAATCAGGGACTCTGTTAAGCTTGCGTCGAATGAAAACCCCCTGGGCCCATCGCCACTTGTACTGAAGGAAATCGTCAATGATCTGAAAAATATAGGGAGTTCGCTCAGTTTGAACCGGTATCCTGATGGGAATGGTTACTATCTCAAACAGGCATTGTCTATGAGACTTTCTGTATCTGAAGACGAGATAATCCTCGGAAACGGGTCAAATGAGATCATTGATATTGCTGTGCGAACATTTCTTCAATTAGGAGAAGAAGCTGTCATGGCTCACCCGTCGTTCGTTGTTTATTCAATGGCAACACAGGCACAGGGAGCCAGGGCGATAAAGATACCATTAAAACAGTATGGGCATGACCTTGAGGCAATGGCAGATGCACTGACACCGGGCACGAAAATAGTCTTCATAGCGAATCCGAATAATCCGACCGGAACAATGAATACCCAAGCGGAATTTGAGAGGTTTATGAAGAGGGTCCCTGAAGGGATGGGAAGGGCGGGATATCCTGATACTCAGAACATTCTCAAAAATGTATGGTCTTGCCGGGCTCAGGATTGGATACGGGATTGGACGAAAAGACATTATTGCTGAAATGAATAAACTCAGGCCACCCTTTAATACAAGTTCTGTCGCTCAGAAAGCAGCGCTGTGGGCATTACAAGATGAGGAGCATCTCCAGAGGACAAGGGAAATCAACGAACAGGGGAAGACCTATCTTTATAAAGAACTTGATTCCATCGGGATGAAGTATGTGCCGACTGAAGCGAATTTTATTTTTATGCCGCTGGAA